>NZ_JBWKYJ010000020.1:0-63436 GCF_059423685.1 Acidovorax sp. GW460-11-11-14-LB4
GGGCAAGGGAGTGGCCATGGTGCAGCAGGCCTGCCGCGCTGACAAACGACTTTGCAGCCAGTCATGCGTGCAAAAAATGCACGCATGGGTTTGGCGAAGGACTGCCTGCGATGGCTTCGCCACAGGACCGCGCCAGCAAAAAGAAGCGGCGCGCACCCAGCCCATCGGCCAGACGCGCGCCGCCCCATCGTTCAGCGCGCCGGGCGCAGCTTGACGCCGGGGAAGTCCACCGGCACGGCCAGCGCCACGTTCACGTAGTTGGTGAACAGGTTGAGCGCCACATGGGCCACGATCTCTACGATCTGCTCGTCGTTCACGCCCTGGTCGCGCAGGGCCTGCACATCGGCCGCATCGACCTGGCCGCGTTCGTTGACCAGTTGCAGCACAAAGCGCAGCACGGCGGCCGTGCGCGGGTCGGCGGATTCGCCCGCCTGCGCGGCGGCCAGGGCCTCGCCACTCACGCCCGCCTTGCGGCCCAGTGCGGTGTGGGCGGCCAGGCAGTAGTCGCAGGCATTGCGGTTGGCCACGGCCACGGCGATCTGCTCGCCCAACGCGGCGCCGATCACGCCGCCGCCCAACGCGCCAAACGCACCCCACATGCTTTGCAGCGCAGCGGGCGAGTTGGCCACGGCGCGGAACATGTTGGGCGTGGCGCCAAAGGCTCCGTGGACCTGGTCGAGCACGGCGCGCACAGTGCCGGTGGCGGCAGTGCGGTCAACGAGGGGGACGCGGGCGACGGAAGAAGAAGTAGCGGACATGGTGTGTTCCTTGAAGGTCATGAAGGGTGGGTGAGAACTTGTGCCTGTTCTCGGCACCCCTGCAGTGTCCGGCGCCAGCGTGTACCATTGGGCACATAAAATCCACAATTCATACCAAATCATCCAAAACCATGCCACCAAGCGTTCCTACACCCGCGCAGGCCTCCACCCCGCTCGACCGGTTGTCGCCGCTGCTGGAGCGGTTTCGGGTGCGGGCGCACCTGTTCCACAACGGGCCGCTGTGTGGCGTGACGCACTTTGCGGCGGCGCCGGGCCGGGGCTTTTTGCATGTGCTGCGCCAGGGCGAGATGGTGGTCACGCACCAGCCCCAGGCGGGCCCGCCCGAGCGGCTTCAGGTGTGCGAGCCCAGCCTGCTGTTCTATGCCCGACCGCTGGAGCACTTCTTTCACAACGCGCCCACCGAGGGCTCGGACTTCACCTGCGCCGCACTGGACTTTGACGGCGGTGCCAGCCACCCGCTGGCCCGCGCCCTGCCCCCGCTGGTGGTGCTGCCGCTGGGCGCGGTGGACGGGCTGCAGCAGTCGCTGGACCTGCTGTTTGCCGAAACCGACCGCCTGCGCTGCGGCCACCGCGTGCTGGCCGACCGCCTGTTTGAAGTGGTGCTGCTGCAGTTGCTGCGCTGGCTGCTGGATCACCCGGAGCAGGCGCAGATGCCCCCCGGCCTGCTGACGGGTCTGGCCGACCCGCAACTGTCGCGCACGCTCACGGCCCTGCACGAGGCACCCGGCGAGCCGTGGAGCCTGGCGCAGATGGCGCAGCAGGCGGGCATGTCGCGCAGCGCGTTTGCCGCCCGCTTCAAGGCCGTGGTGGGGGACACGCCAGCCGACTACCTGGCGCACTGGCGGCTCACGCTGGCGCAGGCGCATTTGCGTGCGGGCCGGTCGCTCAAGTCCATCGCCCATGAACTGGGCTACGCCAACCCCTCGGCGCTGTCGCGCGTGTTTGCGCAAAAGCTGGGGATGTCAGCGCGGGACTGGCGGGAGGCGGTGGACGAAGGGCGTTGACACCCAGCCCGGGCAGCGCCGCAGGGGCACCCAGGAGCCCCTGGCCCCGGTTTTCAAACCAAAAGCGGCGGATGCGCTAGTGGAATATGCACCAGCAGCTATTAATTACATAGCAAATAGCCACCCACCGCGCGCGCCCCCTCCACGAGGCGCGTCACGCCTTCTCAGACGTTGATGGCCGCTGCCGACCCGGCCTGCTTGCGCAGCTCAAACTTCTGGATCTTGCCGGTGCTGGTCTTGGGCAGCTCGCCAAACACCACGGCGCGTGGCACCTTGAAGCCCGCCAGATGCTTCTTGCAGTGCGCCACGATGTCTTCGGGCGTGGTCTGCGCGCCGGCCTTCAGCTCGACAAAGGCGCAAGGCGTCTCGCCCCACTTGGGGTCGGGCTTGGCCACCACGGCGGCGGCCAGCACGTCGGGATGGCGGTAGAGCACGTCTTCTACCTCGATGGACGAGATGTTCTCACCGCCCGAGATGATGATGTCCTTGCTGCGGTCCTTGATCTTGATGTAGCCGTCGGGGTACTGCACGGCCAGATCGCCGCTGTGGAACCAGCCGCCCGCAAAGGCCTCGTCGGTGGCCTTGGGGTTCTTGAGGTAGCCCTTCATGGCGATGTTGCCCTTGAACATGATCTCGCCCATGGTTTCGCCGTCCTGCGGCACGGGCAGCATGGTCTCGGGGTCGAGCACGCGCACGTCGCGCTCCAGGTGGTAGCGCACGCCCTGGCGGGCGTTGAGGCGGGCACGCTCGCCGATGTCCAGGGCATCCCAGGCCTCGTGTTTGGCGCACACGGTGGCCGGGCCGTACACCTCGGTCAGGCCGTACACATGGGTCAGGTCAAACCCCATTTTTTCCATGCCTTCGATCATCGACGCCGGTGGCGCCGCGCCTGCCACCATGGCCTTGACGCCAGATGGCACACCCGCCTTCATCGCCTCGGGCGCGTTGACCAGCAGCCCGTGCACGATGGGCGCGCCGCAGTAGTGCGTGACGCCGTGCGTGCGAATGGCGTCGAAGATGGCCTGCGCGTCCACGCGGCGCAGGCACACGTTGACACCCGCACGCGCTGCGATGGTCCACGGAAAGCACCAGCCGTTGCAGTGGAACATGGGCAGCGTCCACAGGTACACCGCGTGCTTGGGCATGTCCCACTCCAACACGTTGCTGATGGCGTTGGTGGCGGCGCCCCGGTGGTGGTAGACCACGCCTTTGGGGTTGCCGGTGGTGCCGCTGGTGTAGTTGAGCGCAATCGCATCCCACTCATCGGCGGGCAGGCTCCAGGCAAAGGCCGCGTCGCCGCTGGCCACAAAGGCTTCGTAGTCGGTGCCGCCCAGGCTTTGAACGGCGGGGCCATAAAGCGCGTCCTGCACCTCGATCACGCGGATGGGCGTGGTGCCCGTGCGCAGGGCCAGTGCCTTGGCCATGGTGCCGGTGAACTCCGGGTCCACGATCACGGCCTTGGCCTCGCCGTGGTCGAGCATGAAGGCGATGGCCTCCGGGTCGAGCCGGGTGTTGAGGGTGTTGAGCACCGCGCCCGCCATGGGCACGCCAAAGTGCGCCTCCACCATCGGCGGCGTGTTGGGCAGCATCACGGCCACGGTGTCGTTCTTGCCGATGCCGGCCTGGGTCAGCGCGCTGGCCAGCTGGCGGCAGCGCGCGTAGGTCTGGGCCCAGGTCTGGCGCAGCGTGCCGTGCACGATGGCCAGGCGGTCGGGGTAGACCTCGGCCGTGCGTTCGATGAACGACAGGGGCGACAGGGCGGCAAAGTTGGCTTCGTTGCGGGGCAGGTGCTGGTCAAAGATGGAGGTCATGGGTCGGTGCAAGAAGGTGAACTACACACAGCCTAGCGCCGCAGGCTGACACGAAAGCAACACGGGCCGGCGCAGGCGCGGTGTGGACTGCGGTGCGCAGCCTCACAACCTTCGCTTGTGGCTCTGCTTGATGCGGTACATGGCCGCGTCGGCGCTGGCCATGAGTGTGCGCGCATCCTGCGCGTCGCGGGGGAACAGGCTCAGGCCGATGCTGGCGCGCACGGCCAGGGGTTCGCCGTCGATGTCCAGTGGCGGCTCGAACGCGTGCTGCAGCTTGGTCACGATCTGCAGCGCGGCCTCTTCGGAATCCACGTTTTCGCACAGCACCGTGAACTCGTCCCCGGCGAGCCGGGCCACGGTGTCCACCTGCCGCACGGCGCCGACGATGGTGCGTGCCACCGCCTGCAGCACCAGGTCGCCCACAGCATGCCCGCGCGCGTCGTTGATGGCTTTGAACTCATCCAGGTCCACGAACAAGAGGGCACAGCTGCGGCCGCTGCGGCGCGACAGCTCCAGCACCTGGGCCAGGCGCTGCTCGAACATGCGGCGGTTAGGCAGGCCGGTGAGTGCGTCGTGGTGCGCCAGGTGGGCCATGGCGTCACGGCTCAGGTTCAGCTCGGCCAGCTGGCGGCTGATCTGCTGCTCCATGTCCTGGAAGCTGCGGGCCAGCTCGCCCACCTCGTCGCCCCGGTGCACCGGCAGCGCGCCGTGGGCCTCCCCACGCGAAAACGCCTGCGCCGCCTTCACCATGGCCTGCAGCGGCTGAGTCACCAGGCGCGATACCCCGGCCGCCAGGGCCACACCCACCACGCTGAGCACCAGCAGGATCTTGAGGATGCTGCGGCCCAGGTCCAGCACCTCGCCCTGCACCACGGCCAGCGGCTGCGAGAGCCCCACGACCATGAAACGCCCCTCGTCCGCGTTGCCAAAGGGCATGCGCACAAAGGCGAAAACACGCGCCTCCTCGTCGTCGGTGCCGGACTGGCTGAGTACCGCCTCTTCGGCACGGCCGTCGACCAGCGCGGCCACCTGCGGGAACGACTCCTGGATCAGGATGCGCTGGCCCCGGTCAAAGCCAAAGGTCTGCGCGGCGTCCGGGTGCACCAGAAAGTCACCCCAACGGTTGCTCAGATAAAACCCGTAAGGGGTCGGCAGCGCCGCATTGAAGTTGTGCAGGAACGGCGCGGCCGCCACCCGCACCACCACCACGCCCCGCAGCTGGCCCCCCTGCACCACAGGCGACGCCATGTTGAACACGGGCACGGCCGCCTCCTGCGCGGCGTCTTCATGGTTGATGCCGAACTCGGACACATACACCTCCCCATCGGGCAGGCTGAGGGCCTCGAACACAAACGGAAAGTGCGACTTCTCCTGCAGCTGGTCATCGGGCACGCGCACCAGCTTGTCGCCCTGGCGGTCGATGCGCACCAGCTCCAGCCCGTAGTCGCTGGCGCTGATGAAGCGGATCTGCAAATAGGCGGGATGGGCCTGCAGGTTGGCCTTGAACAGGTCGGCCAGCCGTCCCTGGTCTTGTTCGACGGCAGCGGCGTCGGCCAGAAAGGCTGTGTCGCGCGCCACCGTGCCAAAGCCCGCCTGCATGTGGCGCGCCAGCACCTGCGTGGTGGCCAGCAGCGAGCGCTCGGCCCGCCCCTGCAGGCGTTCGCGGCTCGAGTCAAAGGTGTAGTAGCCCGCCAGAATGGCCGCGAACACACTGAACGAGGCCAGCAGGGCCCCCAGCCTCAGCGCGATGCTCCATTTCACGCGTGCCATCGGTCAGAACCGGTTGGGTCGGTCGCCCGACACGATGCGTTGCCAGAGGCGGGCGCGCAGGGCTTCGTCTTCCACCGGCTCCAGCCACACAATGGGGCCCATGGTCCCCCCGGGCACATCGCCCGCCAGCGCCGGCGGCTCGTCCAGGGTGTTGGCCAAACCCTGGCGCCGCGTGAACTCGCGGCTCACGGCCGGGTCGAGCATGTAGTTGATCCACTCGGCAGCCAGCGCGACCTGGGTGGAGCGGCGGGTGATGGCCCAGCAATCCAGCCAGGCCAGCGCGCCCTCCTTGGGCACCACGTAGCCCACATCCAGCCCCGCATCGCGCAGCTGCTTGAGCTGCTGCTGGCCGTAGTTGGCGTGCATTACCGCCACCTTGTGCTTGCGAAACAGCTCCACCGACTCCTCGGGCAGGCTGTAGAACGACCGCACATTGCGCCGCAGGGCCACCAGGTCCTTGGCCAGCGGGCTGAAACGGGCGGGGTCGATGCGAAACGGCGGCAGGCCCCGGCGCATGGCGGCCAGCGAAAAACCGTGGCTGCTGCCGTCAAACGCCAGCACCTTGCCCTGCCAGCGTGGGTCCCACAGCACGGCGATCGACTGCGGTGGCGTGCTGAACTGCTGGCGGTCGTACACCAGCCCCATCTCGGAATAGGTGAAGGGCATGGCATAGACCTCGCCCCGCCAGCCAATGCCCGAGATGGTGTGCAGCTGGCGAAACCGGGGCAACTGCCCAGCAGTGTTGCGGATGTTGCCGAGCGGCAACGGCGCGAGCTTGTCATGGAGGATCAGCCGCGCAATTTCCGCCGTGTTGGCAGCCACCAGGTCAAAACCCGGCCCGTCGGTGCTGTCCATCTTGGCGCGCAAGACGTCGTCCGATGCCACGATGGTGATCTCCACCTTGACCCCATGGCGCTTCTCGAACACCGCGACAAAGTCCGGGTCGGCATAACCCGGCCAGGCCAGCACCCTGAGGACCGTCGCGGCCTGCGAGGCCCCCGGCAGCCATGCGAGCCCCGCCAGCGCGAACAGCAGCACGGGCAGGCTGGCGCGCCACCCGTGCAGCGCCCTACCCGCCAACGCCCGCCCACATGCCGCGAACCCCATGCCAAAAGCCTTTCCAGCAATAACTGGTTACAAAGAGTTTACGCGGACAATAGGGCGCGTGACGATCCCTCAGTCTTTCATTCAGGAACTGCTCACCCGTGTGGACGTGGTGGACATCGTGGGGCGCTACGTCCAGCTGAAAAAAGGTGGCGCCAATTTCATGGGGCTGTGCCCCTTTCACGGAGAGAAGTCGCCCTCTTTCAGCGTCAGCCCCGCCAAGCAGTTCTATCACTGCTTTGGCTGCGGCAAGAACGGCAATGCCATCAGCTTTCTGATGGACCACGCGGGCATGGGGTTTGTCGAGGCCGTCCAGGACCTGGCCCAGAGCGTGGGCCTGCAGGTGCCCGATGACGACATCTCCCCGCAGGAAAAGGAACGCGCCGCCGCCGCGCGACAGAAACAAGCCACGCTGAACGAGGTGCTGGAGAAAGCCGCCGACGCCTACCGCCGCCACCTGCGCGAGTCGCAGCGCGCCATTGGGTATTTCAAGGGCCGGGGTGTCTCGGGCGCAGTGGCCAAGCGCTACGGCCTGGGCTACGCGCCCGAAGGCTGGCGCAGCCTGGCCAGCGTGTTTCCGAGCTACGACGACCCGCTGCTGGAGGAAAGCGGCCTGGTCATCGTCAACGACGAAGACGGTGGCAAGCGCTATGACCGGTTCCGCGACCGGGTGATGTTCCCCATCCGCAACGTCAAGGGCGAGTACATCGGCTTTGGTGGCCGGGTGCTGGGGGACGACAAGCCCAAGTACCTCAACTCCCCCGAAACCCCGGTGTTCCACAAGGGGCGCGAGCTGTACGGCCTGTTCGAGGCCCGCACGCCCATCCGGGAGGCAGGCTACGCGCTGGTCACCGAGGGCTATATGGACGTGGTGGCCCTGGCGCAGCTGGGTTTTCCGAACGCGGTGGCCACACTGGGCACGGCGTGCACGCCAGAGCATGTGCAAAAGCTGCTGCGGTTTACCGACGCGGTGGTGTTCAGCTTTGACGGCGACAACGCCGGGCGGCGCGCCGCGCGCAAGGCCCTGGACGGCGCCCTGCCCCACGCTACCGACACGCGCAGCATCAAGTTTTTGTTCCTGCCCGCAGAGCACGACCCGGACAGCTTCATCCGCGATCATGGCACCGACGCCTTTGCGCGCCATGTGAGCGACGCCATGCCGCTGAGCCGCTTCCTGGTCGAGTCGGCCAGCGAGGGCTGCGACCTGGCCACCGCCGAAGGCCGCGCGCACATGGCCAGCAATGCACGCCCGCTGTGGACGGCGCTGCCCGACGGCGTGCTCAAGCGCCAGCTGCTGGGCGAGCTGGCCGAGCTGACCCAGCTCAATTCCCGCGACCTGTCCGACCTGTGGGGCCAGGCCGCCGCCCGCGACGGCCTGCGCGCTGCACACCATGCCCCCCCGCAGCGCCACCCGCCCCGTACCGCCCCTGATGACGCCCCCAGTTGGGATGCCCCGCCCGACACCGATGGCTGGCAACCCCACAGCGAGTCGACAGGCACGGCCTACGACCCCGGCTACGGCAGTTACGGCAACCAGGGAGGCTACGGAGGCCAAAATGGCTATGGCAGCGGCGGCAAGCCTCCGTTCCGCAAGGGAGGCGACTGGAAAAGCGGCGGGGGCTGGAAAAAACGCGACAAGGACGCTCCCTGGCCGCCCCAGCCCCGTTTGCCCCGCACGCCGGCCATGGGCCGGGCGGACCACGCGGCGCGGCTGCTGCTGTCGCACATGGCGTTTCTGGAAGAGCTGACGCACGACGACCACACCACACTGGCGGCCCAGCCTGCGCCCCATGGGCCACTGTTTGCGTGGCTGGAGGCGCAGTTCCACGAACATGGCCCCCTGGCCTGGGCCGTGCTGCGCGAAAGCCTGCGCGATCACGAGTGCGAAGAGCTGGCCGTCAAGGTGATGACCGGCTCGCATGCGCAGACCGAGGGCGAACTGCACGAATTGCGGCTGGAGCTGCGCGACCTGCTCACCCGCATGCAGATCGAAGAGATCAAGGAGCAGCAAAAAGTGCTGGTGCTGCAGGTGGCACAAGACCCCTCTGCCCTGGAGCGTTACCGGGCGCTGGCCGAAAAGCGCAAGGAACTGGAGCAAATAGCGCCAAAAACCACTTGAATAGGGTCTGGGCGGTATAATATAAGGTTAGTTATTGGCAAGAGCGACAGCAGCACCTCCGAGCCGGGCCACCGTGACAAACGCGCACCTATGCGCTGATGGGCCCACTTATCGCAAGGACTGCACACCAAATGATCGCCCAGACATCTTGCCGCTGAGGGCTCCCCCTCAAGCGCAAAGCCCTCGTTGCTTTGCGTTGCCACCCGCGCCGGGATCTGAGGCGCTTGCGTTTTCTTTGTGTCCGTTTTTGATTCTGAGGTTGCTCCATGCCCGCTCAAAAGTCCGCGAAGTCGCCCAAGTCTGCCTCAGGCACCGCCGCAAAGGCTGTCTCCAAAACCGCGGCCAAAGCGCCGGCCAAGGCGGCCCCCAAAAAGGCCGCTGCCGCCGCGCCCGCCCCGGTCGCCAAGAAAGTGAAAACTGTGCCCGTGAAAAGTACCGCCGAGCTGATCAAAGCTGCCGATGAGTTGCTGAAGAAGAAACCTGCCCGCGCAAAGGCCGTCGCCGCAGCCGCCGACGACGAAGAAGCGCCCAAGAAAAAGCCTGGCCGCCCCGCCAAGGCCGCTGGTGCCGCCGAAGCCAAAGCCCCCGCCAAGCGCGGCCGCAAGCCCAAGGCAGCCGCCGGCGGTGATGAGAGCGTGGACGACACCGACCTGTCGGACATCGAAGCCGACCTCGAAGGCGAGATCGAAGAGACCCCTGAGGCAGCCGCCACGGTCGAGAAGGTCAAGCCCCTGCGCATGAAGATCAGCAAGGCGAAGGAACGCGCCTTGATGAAGGAATTCGGCCTGGACGAAACCGTCCTGTCCGAAGAAGACATGCAAAAGCGCCGCCAGCGCCTCAAGGCCCTGATCAAGCTGGGCAAGACCCGCGGCTACCTCACGCACGTGGAAATCAACGACCACTTGCCCGACAAGCTGGTCGATGCCGAAACCCTCGAAGCCGTCATCACCACCCTGAACGACCTGGGCGTGGCGGTGTACGAGCAGACGCCCGATGCCGAAGCGCTGATCATCACGGACAACGCTCCCGCTGGCGCCACCGAGGAAGAAGCCGAAGAAGCCGCCGAAGCCGCGCTGTCCACCGTGGACTCGGAATTCGGCCGTACCACCGACCCCGTGCGCATGTACATGCGCGAAATGGGCACCGTGGAGCTGCTGACCCGCGAAGGCGAAATCGAAATCGCTAAGCGCATCGAAGGCGGCCTGATGGCCATGATGGAGGCGATCAGCGCATCGCCCGCCACCATCGCCGAGATCCTCAACATGGGCGAGGAGATCCGCGAAGGCAAGGTCGTCATCTCGACCATCGTGGACGGCTTCTCCAACCCCAACGAGGCCGACGACTATGTGGCCGAAGAAGACTTTGATGAATTCGACGAGGCCGATGACGACGACGGCAAGGGCGGCTCCAAGGCGCTGACCAAGAAACTCGAAGAACTCAAGAAGCAGGCACTGGAGCGCTTCGACAAGCTGCGCGAGCTGTTCGAAAAAGTGCACAAGGTCTACGACAAGGAAGGCTACGGCACACCCGCCTATGTCAAAGCACAAGCCGCTTTGTCGGCCGAGCTGATGACCATCCGCTTTACCGCCAAGACCATCGAGAAGCTGTGCGACATGGTGCGCGGCCAGGTGGACGACGTGCGCAAGAAGGAACGTGAGCTGCGCCGCATCATCGTGGACAAGTGCGGCATGCCCCAGGAGACCTTCATCAAGGACTTCCCACCCAACCTGCTGAACCTGCAGTGGGTCGAGAAGCAGGCCACCGCCGGCAAGCCCTGGTCGGCAGTAATTGCGCGCAACATCCCGCCCATCCAGGACCTGCAACAGAAGCTGATCGACCTGCAGTCGCGCGTGGTCGTGCCGTTGGCCGAACTCAAAGGCATCAACAAGCGCATGAACGAAGGTGAAGCCACCTCGCGCGATGCCAAGAAGGAAATGATCGAGGCCAACCTGCGCCTCGTGATCTCGATCGCCAAGAAGTACACCAACCGTGGCCTGCAGTTCCTCGATTTGATCCAGGAAGGCAACATCGGCCTGATGAAGGCGGTGGACAAGTTCGAATACCGCCGGGGCTACAAGTTCTCGACGTACGCCACCTGGTGGATTCGCCAGGCCATCACCCGCTCGATCGCCGACCAGGCGCGCACCATCCGTATCCCGGTGCACATGATCGAGACGATCAACAAGATGAACCGCATCAGCCGCCAGCACTTGCAAGAGTTTGGTTTTGAGCCCGATGCGTCCATCCTGGCGGCCAAGATGGAGATCCCCGAGGACAAGATTCGCAAGATCATGAAGATCGCCAAAGAGCCGATCTCCATGGAAACGCCGATCGGCGACGACGACGACAGCCACCTGGGCGATTTCATCGAGGACGGTGCCAACACCGCGCCTATCGAAGCCGCCATGCAGGCCGGCCTGCGCGACGTGGTCAAGGACATCCTGGACGGCCTCACGCCGCGCGAAGCCAAGGTGCTGCGCATGCGCTTCGGTATCGAGATGACCAGCGACCACACGCTGGAAGAAGTGGGCAAGCAGTTCGACGTGACCCGCGAGCGCATTCGCCAAATAGAAGCCAAGGCGCTGCGCAAGCTCAAGCACCCCAGCCGCTCTGACAAGCTGCGCAGCTTCATCGACTCGCTGTAAGCCTCGCGACCCAGCCTTTACTGGCTCCAACGCCCTGCCCCGCACCTGCGGCGCAGGGCGTTTTTCATGGTGCGCTGATCGACGCACCGCTCTGTACCGGGACATAAACCCCGCGTTTACCCTGATGCCAGCGACAGCAGACTGACAGCTTGGCTGGCGACCATTGCGCGCAGCCTAGGTGGTGCGCAGGTCCCTTCCCTGTGCATACCGCCACAGGCTGACTGCGTTGCTTCGGCGTGGCAACGCGCAAGCAACCCAGTCAGGGCGCTCCCGCAGCGGCCTGAGATCTGGTTCCCGATGCCCTTCCTGCCTTCCCTCTTGTCAAAGGACTTTCCATGTCTGCAGCCATCGACCGCCGCCGTGCCCTTGCCCAATCCGTTGCGACCGCCCTGGCCTGGACTGCGCTCGGCCCCTCCGCCTGGGCGCAGAGCGCTGCGACAGCAGCCCGTCCTGCCCCTGCAGCCGCCAAGCCTGCCAAGCTGGCGGGCACCGTGCGCATCGTGATCCCTGCCAATGCCGGTGGCGGCTGGGACCAGACAGGCCGAGCCCTCGGAGCAGCCATGGTCGCAGCCGGCGCTGCGGACCAGGTGGAATACGAAAACATCGGTGGCAAGGGCGGCACCATCGGCCTGGCCAAATACGCCGAAAAGTACAGCAACGACCCCAACACGCTGCTGATGGGTGGCATGGTGATGGTGGGCGCCGTGGCACTGCAAAAGCCTGCAGTGGACATGACACAGATCCAGCCCCTGGCGCGGCTCACCAGCGACTATCTGGTGGCCGCAGTGGCCGCCAACTCGCCCATCAAGACCACCAAGGACCTCGCCGATGCGCTGCGTGCCGACCTCAAGGCCGTGCCGATTGCCGGCGGTTCGGCCGGTGGTGTGGACCACATCTACGCAGGCGTGCTGGCCCGCGCCGCCAAGGCCAACCCGGAGGGGCTGGTCTACAAACCCTTCCCTGGCGGTGCCGAGGTGGTCGAGGCCGTGCTGTCGGGCAACGCGGCCCTGGGTTTGTCGGGCTACAGCGAGTTCAACGATGCCATTGCCAGCGGCAAGCTGCGCGCCGTGGGCGTGTCGTCGCGCCGCAGCGTCTTTGGCCTGCCGTCGTTCCGCGAACAAGGGCTGGATGCCGTGATGGCGAACTGGCGCGGTGTGTTCACCGGCAAGGGCGTGTCCGCCGCACGCACGGCGGAGATGCTGGCCGCCGTTGAGGCCGCCACCCGCCACGAATCCTGGCTGCGCACGCTCAAGCAGAACCGGTGGGAACCCTCTTGGCTCACCGGCAAGGATTTGGCAGAGTTCATGGAACTGGACCTCACGACCGCCCGCGTGATGGTGTACCTGCTCAAGCTGAAGGCCTGAGAAGGTCTGAACACCCCCGCCGCAAGCGCCTCTGAGCACCAGCCGACCGGCCTGCTGCAGAACCTTTGGAGCCTCTGATGAAAATGTCCAACTACTCCATCGGCGCACGCATGGCCACGGCCCTGGGCCTGGTGCTGGCCCTGTTGCTGGGGGCCGCGCTGTTCGGCATTGCCGCCCTGTACCGAACGCTGGGCACCTACGACACCACGGTGCAACAGCGCGTGGCGCAGGAGCGCGCCGTGAGCCGCATGGAAAGCGAGTTCAAGACCCAGGTGCTGGAGTGGAAGAACACCCTGCTGCGTGGCGAGGACTCGCGCAAGCGCGAGTTGCACTGGAACGCTTTCCAGGCCAGTGAAAAACGGGTGGCCGATGCGGCCAAGGCGCTGGAGCCCCAGCTGACCGACGCGCAGGAAAAGGCGGCGCTGCAAAAGTTCACCCAGGCCCACGCCCAGATGGCGCAGGGCTACCGCAAGGGCTTTGAGGTGTTCCAGTCGCTGGGCTTTGTGCCCTCGGCGGGCGATGCGGACGTGGCCGACATCGACCAGGGCCCGGCCAAGCTGCTCACCGAGCTGAGCCAGCAGGTGGCCGCCAGCAGTGCAGCCATCGCCCAGGAGGCTGCGCAGGACGCCCGGCGCGCACTGTTCAGCAGCCTGGTGGCACTCGCGCTGGTCACGGCGCTAGGCGCCTGCGCGGGCTGGCTGCTCACCCGCTCGGTGGTGCGCCCCCTGGGGGTGGCGGTGTCGGTGGCGCACAAGGTGGCGGCGGGCGATCTCACCACCCGAATCGAGGTCGAGGGCAAGGATGAACCCGCGCGCCTGCTGGAGGCGTTGCGCGCCATGCAGGACAACCTGGAAAACGTGGTCTCTGGCGTGCGCAGCAATGCCGAGGGCGTAGCCAGCGCCAGTGCTGAAATCGCGCAGGGCAATGCCGACCTGAGCATGCGCACCGAAGAGCAGGCATCGTCGCTGGACGAAACCACCTCGTCCATGCAGCAGCTGCAATCCACGGTGCAGCAGAACGCCTCCAACGCCCAGCGCGCGAACGAACTGGCGCGCAACGGCGCCACTGTGGCGCAGAGGGGGGGTGACGTGGTCACGCAGATGGTGGAGGTGGTCCAGGGCATCCAGGACAGCTCGCGCCGCATTGCCGACATCATTGGCGTCATCGACGGCATCGCATTCCAGACCAACATCCTCGCGCTCAATGCCGCCGTCGAGGCCGCGCGCGCCGGTGAACAAGGCCGGGGCTTTGCCGTGGTGGCCAGCGAGGTGCGCAACCTCGCCACCCGCAGCGCCAGCGCCGCGCGCGAGATCAAGCAGCTCATCCAGACCAGCGTGGAGCGCGTGCAGGCCGGCTCGGACCTGGCGCGCAACGCAGGCACCACCATGGCCGAGGTGGTGTCGTCCATCCAGGGTGTGAGCGCGCTGATGGAAGAGATCAGCCAGGCCAGCGCCGCGCAGACCAGCGACATGCTGCGCGTGACGCAGGCCATCGTGCGCATGGACGAGGCGACACAGCAGAACGCCGCCCTGGTCGAAGAAAGCGCCGCTGCCGCAGGCAGCCTGAGCGGGCAAGCGCAGCAACTGGTGGAGGCCGTGGAGGTGTTCCGCCTGCGCCACGCCCATCCCGCGCTCCCCGCGCCGCGCGCCTGATACCGGGTACCGCAAGGCAGTTGCACATCACACCGCCCCCGCGGTGGCACCGCAGCCCTGCGGGCGCAGGGCCACGGCGGCCATGCAAATGCTATCAATACAATAGCTACTCAGGCATATTGCACTAGCGCAAGCGCCCGAAAATCCTCAAAACCTGCCTGCTGCTGCGCAAAAGCACGCTGCAGGCAGCCCCCTGCGCTGCGTCAGTCGATCTTCACGTTCGCGTTCTTCACCACCTGCGCCATGCGCGCTGCTTCGCTGCGGAAGAAGGCGGCGGCTGGCTCGGGCGGCGTGAGCTTGATCTCGTAGCCCTGCGCAATCAGCGCCTCACGGGCCTCGGGCATCTCCATGGCGGCCTTGAAGCCGTTGTACAGCCGCGCCAGCTCGGCCTTGGGCAGGCCCGCAGGCGCCACGGGGGCGATCCACCCATCCAGCTCATAGCCCGGCAGGCCTTGCTCGGCAATGGTGGGCACGCCCGGCAGTGCCGCCACGCGGGTGGCCGTGGTCACCCCCAGGGCCCGCAAGGCGCCTGCCTTGATGTGCGCAGCCGCGGGTGCCACTGCCACCACCCCCAGCTGCACCTGCCCGCCCAGGATGTCGTTCATCAGCGGGCCCATGCCCCGGTAGGGAATGTGCTTGATGTCGATCTTGGCCTGATCCACGAACATGGCCGCGCCCAGGTGCAGGATGGTGCCGTTGCCCGACGAGCCATAGTTGAGCACGCCGGGTTTGGACTTGGCCAGCGCGATCAGCTCCTGCACCGTCTTGGCGGGCACCGCAGGGTGCGCGACCAGCACAAACGGCGTGGCACCGAGGATAGTGATGGGGGTGATATCGGCCAGCGAGTCGAACGGAATGTTCTTGTACACGCTGGGGTTGACCACGTGGTTGTTGGACACCACGCCGATCACCGAGCCGTCCTTGGGTGCGCGCACGATTTGCGTGGTGCCGGTGATGCCGCCCGCGCCCGGCAGGTTCTCGATGACGATGGGCTGGCCCAGCGCCTTGGCCAGGCTGCTGCTGATGGCTCGGATGGCGCCGTCGGCCCCTGAGCCCGCCGACAGCGGCAGGATCACGCGCAGCGGCTTGCCATCACCCTGGGCACGGGCCAGGCGGGGCAGGCCCCAGGCGGCGGCGCCCAGCGCGGCCGCGCCGGTGGCCAGCGCCTGGCGGCGCGTGAGCACGCCATGGCGGGCGGGCGCGATGCGGTGCATGTCAAAAGCAGGGGTGGGCTGGGGCACGGTTGTCTCCGGTAGTGGGGTTGGAATCCGGGGCCTGCGGTCTGCGCCGCGTGGGCTGCCCCGGTCGTCAAGGAAAAATCAGGCAATGGCCCCGGTGGCCTGCAGCGCGGTCACCTCATCGGCCGTATAGCCCAGGCCCTGCAGCAGCTCCGCCGTGTGCTGACCCAGGCGCGGCGGGTCGCAGCGCACATCCAGGCGCTGGCCGTCCATGCGCAGCGGCATCAGCGTGATCTGTGCGGTCTGCCCGGCACGTTCGCCATCGGGCAGCGTGATGTCGGCGAGGCCCCCCGTGGCTTGCAGGTGCGGGTCGTCAAACAGTTCTTCGGGCCGGCGGATGGGTGCAAACGGCAGGCCGTGGCGCTCGAAGATGGCGGCCAGTTCGTCGGCCGTGTGCTGCGCCAGCCGCTCGCGCAGCACCGGCATCAGCGTGGGGCGGGCGCGCACGCGGTCGTTGTTGGTGGCCAGGCCGGTGTCGGCCTTCAGGTCGGCATAGCCCATGGCGTCGCAGAAGGTCTGCCACTGCGCATCGCTCACGGCGGCCAAAAAGATCTGCCCGCCGTCCTTCACGCTGAACACGTCGTACACGGCCCAGGACGAGATGCGGTCGGGCATGGGGGCCGCCGGTTTTCCGGTGACGGCGTACTGCATCATGTGCTGGCCGACCAGGAACACGTTGTTCTCGAACAGGGCCGAGTCCACCTCCTGCCCGCGCCCGGTGATGCCGCGCTGCATCAGCGCCGCCATGGCACCGATCGCGCCGAACATGCCGCCCATGATGTCGTTCACGCTGCTGCCTGCGCGCAGCGGGTCGCCAGGGCGTCCGGTCATGTAGGCCAGGCCGCCCATCATCTGCACCACTTCGTCCAGCGCCGTGCGGTGCTCGTACGGGCCGGGCAAAAAGCCGGTGTGGTTGACGTAGATGAGGCGCGGGTTGACCTGGCTCAGCGCGGCATAGTCCAGGCCGTATTTGGTCATCACGCCAGGCTTGAAGTTCTGCGCCACCACGTCGGCCGATGCGGCCAGCTTGCGCGCCACCGCCAGGCCCTCGGGGCTCCGCAGGTCGAGCGCAATGCTCTTCTTGTTGCGGTTGAACATGGGGAAGAAGCCCGCGCCCGCGCCCAGCAGGTGGCGCGTGCGGTCGCCGTCCACGGGCTCGACCTTGATGACCTCGGCCCCCAGGTCGGCCAGCACCATGCCGCAGGTGGGGCCCATGACCATGTGGGTGAACTCCACCACGCGCAGGCCTTCCAGCGGCAGGCGGGGGGACGAGAGAGGGGCGGATGTGTCGTGCATGTTCAGAGCGTTCAGAAAGGGGTTCAGGCCGTTGCTGCTTCACGCAGCACGGCGGGTGCGGCATTCTGCGGCAGCCCGGCCTGCCAGAGGGTGCCATGCAGGGTCTCGCCCGCCAGCCATCCGGCCACGCGCTGGCGCAGCGCGAGCAGCGCAGTCACATCGATGCCGGTGGCGATGCCCATGCGCTCCAGCATGAACACGAGGTCTTCGGTGGTGACATTGCCGCTGGCGCCCGGCGCGTGCGGACAGCCGCCGATGCCCGCCAGGCAGGCATCAAAGCGCGTGATGCCTGCCTGCCAGGCGGCATAGACGTTAGCCAGGCCCATGCCGCGCGTGTCGTGGAAATGCGCGCAGGCCAGGCGGTCGCCCACCAGCGCACGCGCTTTGCCAAACAGGCGGGCGACCGCAGCCGGGTCAGCATAGCCCACGGTGTCGGCCAGGCTCACGCGGTCAGCGCCCGCATCCAGCAGCGCTTGCATCAGGCGCAGCACTTCGCTCTCAGCCACCTCGCCCTGCAGGGTGCAGCCAAAGGCCGTGCCCACGCCGCCCTCAATCAGGGTGCGGCTGCCGCTCGCGTCGCGCAGTGATCGGATGCGCGCGACCTCGGCCACCACCTCGTCGGGGGTCTTGCGTAGGTTGGCCAGGCTGTGGGCGCGGCTGGCGGACAGGGGCACGATCATCAGGTCAGCACCCTGCTCCAGCGCGCGCTCGGCGCCTTTGATGTTGGGCACCAGCACTGAGGCCACCAGGCCGGGCAGCGTTTTGGCGTGGGCCAGCACCTCGGCCGTGTCGGCCAGCTGGGGCAGCAGCCGGGCGGGCACAAAGGAGCCCACCTCGATCTCGCGCTGGCCGGCGGCGTAGGCAGCGTTGATCCATTCGATCTTGTGCGCAGTGGACACCACCGTGGCGATGCTTTGCAGGCCGTCGCGCAGGCCAACTTCGCGGACGATGGCGCGGACCACCGGGGGCTGCAGGTCGGATGGGATCAGTGAGGTGTGCACGGGATGTCTCTTTCGGGTAGGTCTGGGCAAGATTCTAAAAATTCCCGAATGAATCAGAAAATACATCTCGGAAGCCGTAACATTCCCAAACGGCATATCACAACCATGGAGGTTTGCCATGCGCGACCTGGACTTGCAGACCCTGCGCCTCTTTGCCGCCGTGTGCGAGCAGCGCAGCATCGCGCGTGTGGCCGAGCAGGAGTCCATCGTGGGCTCGGCCATCAGCAAGCGGCTGGCGCAGCTGGAAGACACGGTGGGCACACCGCTGCTGCTGCGCAAGCGCCGGGGCGTGGTGCCAACGCCTGCCGGCGAGACCCTGCTGGAGCATGCCCGCACCATGCTGGCCAGCGTAGGGCAGATCGAGCGCGACATGGCGGCCTACGCCACCGGCACCCGGGGCCATGTGCGCATGCTGGTCACGGCCTCGGTCATGGCCGAGTCGCTGGCCGACGATGTGGCGGCCTTTCTGCAAGACCCGGCACACCGCAACATCCAGATCAGCCTGGAGGAACGCGTGAGCCCGGACGTGGTGCAAGGCGTGCGCGACGGCAGCGCGTCCATCGGCATCTGCTGGGACGCAGCCGACCTGTCGGGCCTGGAAACCAGCGCCTACCGCAGCGACCACCTGGCTGTGGTGGCACACGAGTCGCACCCCGTGGCCCAGCTGCAGAGCGTGCGGTTTGCCGACGTGCTGGAGCACGAATTCGTCAGCATGCCCGCGCTCAGTGCAGTGCAGGTGCTGCTGGCGCGGGCCGCTGCGGTGGAGGGAAAAATGCTGGCCCACCGCGTGCTGGTGTCCAACTTTGACGCCGCGCTGCGGGTGGTGCGCGCCAACCTCGCCATCAGCGTGGTGCCGCGCGAAGTAGCCCAGCCGTTTGCCCAGTTGGCACCGGTGCGCATCGTCCCGCTGAGCGACCCCTGGGCCCAGCGGCGCTTTGCCATCTGCTACCGCAGCGCCCAGTGGCTGCCCCCCGCGGCCCAGTTGCTGGTCGCGCAACTGGCGGGGCTGGGGCGCAGCTGACAGGGGCCGAAAACCGTGGCCCTGTCGCAACAGTTTGATACGCAACATTGTATTTTTCGCCACTAGCGCATGTGTGCTGTGCGTTCTGAGCTACTAAACTTGTAGCAACATGGGTTCCGCGCTATAGTCTCAGCGCATCAGCGGGCCCGGTTGACGGCCACCCGCACTGAATCCAGATCCAACACTTGCGCGAGGAGAAGCGTCCATGAGCTCCAAAGAAAATGCTTCCATCAACCAGCTTTTCGAGAAACTTGAATGCCGCTATGCGCTGCGCGTGCTGTGGGCCCTGAAGGACGGCCACCCCCAGACGTTCCGCCTGCTGCAGGACAGCGTGGGTGGTATCACCCCCAACACGCTCAACACCCGCATCAAAGAGCTGCGCGAAGCCGGTTTTGTGGACCATGGCAGCGACGGCTACACCGTCACCCCCTCGGGCGCTGACCTGCTCAAGCGCCTGTCGGACGTGCAGGCCTTTGCCACCCGCTGGGTCGCAGGCCGCGCCAAGAAGGCCTGAGCCCTCTTCCGTCCCCCCTGCTCGCCCCTGCCCCGCAGGGAAAAGCCCCGCCGGACCTCCGCGCGGGGCTTTCGTTAAAATAGGGGTCAAAATAGCTTCAAGCGCAATCAAAACATGCGTCTGAAGCTATATTTTTAATAGCATACAAGGAACTCCCATGGCACTGACCACCACTGCATCCGGCCTGCAATACGAAGACACCACCGTGGGCGAAGGCGCCGAAGCCACCAAGGGCCAGAACGTGTCGGTGCACTACACCGGCTGGCTGTACAACAACGGTGAGCAAGGTGCCAAGTTCGACTCCAGCCGCGACCGCAACGACCCTTTTGAATTTGCACTGGGCGCCGGTATGGTCATCAAGGGCTGGGACGAAGGCGTACAGGGCATGAAGATCGGCGGCCAGCGCACGCTGATCATCCCCGCCGCCCTGGGCTACGGTGCGCGCGGTGCGGGCGGCGTGATCCCCCCGAACGCCACGCTCAAGTTCGACGTGGAACTGCTCAAGGTGGGCCGCTGATCTCAGCCCCCTTCCGGTCTACATCGGCATAACAAAAGCGGCCCTCGGGCCGCTTTTTTCATGCCCGCGCATCTTGCAAACGGGCTTTGGCTGGGGAGCCCTCAGGCTCCTATCCATCAAGACCAGTCCGGAACCCCGGGGCCTCAATCAAACAGCGCCTTGTCCAGCCGCTCGAACTTGGGATCACCCACCGCTTCCCGGATTTTGGGGGCCAGTGCCGCCAGGTCTTCAAAACTGCCTGCGCCCTCCACCGCGAGGTTCAAGCGAAACCCGCGCAAGCCCAGCGCCGCCGTCAGCTCCGTGGCGATGGGATATGCCGCCTGGTAGCGCTCCATGGGCGAACGCCCCGAGCCTTCGACGGGCGACGCCACCGTGCCCAGATCGGTGGCGGGAGCTTCTGCCAGCGTGGCGGGTGCAGGCGATGCACTGGCAGCGACGGAGCCCACGACCGCAGCAGCCGTCTGCCCCCCCACCGGCGCCAACAGCCCCTGGGCGATCATGGCCTGCACATCGTCCTGCGTGATGCCCATGGCCGCCGTGGCCGCCAAAATCTCCCCCGTGGTGCGCTTGCCGTCAAAAAGAATGAAGGCCGAGCGCTGGCGCGAGCTCAGGCTGCCGTGACGGTCCTTGAGTGCTTCCTGGCCTGCGGGGGTTTTGACGAGAACCATGAGTCTCCTAGTAGTGAGCAGTCGCGGGGGACGCCGCAAGGCTATCACCTGCGAACCAGAATCCCATGTTTTGGCACCTCTGCAAATCGGGGTTTACACATAACCCCCACGCGGCGCCAACCCCTCACATCTCCGAGCGAATGCGTGGCAGCGGAGGTGCAGGCCGGGTGATCCAGCTGACCACCAAGGTAACGAGCAGGCCACAGGGCACACCAAACACCCCGGCCGAAATGGGCTGGATGCCGAACCACAACCCATCGGCCAGCAGCCAGCGCGGCAGCGCCTGCATGGCGGGCACATGCGACAGCATGTAGTACACCGTGATGGCCAGCCCGCCCAACATGCCGGCCACCGCGCCTTGCCGCGTGGTACCCCGCCAGAAGATGCCCAGCACCATCACCGGCACAAACGCCGACGCCGCCAGCGAGAAGGACGCCGACACCATGGGCAGGATTTCAGACGGCTTGAGCGCCGCCACAAACGCAGCCGACAAGGCCACGGCCAGCAGCGTGAACTTGGTCAGAATCACCCGCTGCTCGGGCGACGCCTGGCGGCGCGTGTCCTGGAAATACAGGTCGCGCACGAGCGCATTGCTGATTGTGAGCAGCAAGCCGTCGGCCGTGGACAGCGCCGCTGCCAGGCCCCCTGCCGCCACCAGGCCCGACACTACATACGGCAGCCCACCCAGTTCGGGCGTGGCCAACATGATGAGGTCGGCCCCCAGCCGGATCTCGCCAAACTGGATCAGGCCATCGCCATTCACGTCTTCCACCGACAGTAACGAGCTGTCCACCCGCGCCCACTGCGCCATCCAGGTGGGCAGGGCCTCAAAACTGCTGCCTACCAGGTTCTGCATGACCTCGAACTTCACCAGCACCGCCAGCGCGGGCGCACTGAGGTACAGCAGCGCAATGAAAAACAGCGACCAGCCCACCGACGCACGGGCCGCAGACACCGTGGGCGATGTGTAGTAGCGGGTCAACAGGTGGGGCAGCCCGGCGGTGCCCACCATCAGGCAGAACATCAGCGCCAGAAAATTACGGCGCGTGAGCTCGTAGTCGCGTTGCTCCTCGGGGGTGCCGTGGGGGTCGCCGGCATAGGCCTGGCTGTGGGGCGGCAGCCCGCCCAAAGGACGCGCGCGCTCGTAGTTCTCGCGCATTTCGCGGGTCCAGCGCTCGCGGGCAGCTGCCGCATCGCGGGGCAGCGCCGCCAGCTCGCGGCTGGCGGAGACGATCAGGCCCACATCAGCGTTCTGCGCACGCAGGGCCCGGATGCGCTCACGGCCCTTTTCGCGTTCCCGCTCCAGGGCCGCATCCACATCCTGCAGGCGCGCTTCGAAGTCCTTGGCCCGCTGCAGGTAAGCCTGCACCACCTGGTGTTCGGCCGGGGAGTCGAGCAGCTGCGCCTCCAGGTCGGCAATCTTGCTGATCTGCGCGCCATATACCAATGGCGCCAGCGGGTTGCCCAGCTGCTTGTACGCCAGCCACGACACCGGGATCATGAACGCCAGCAGCAGCACGACATACTGCGCCACCTGCGTCCAGGTGATTGCCCGCATGCCGCCCAGGAACGAGCACAACAACACCCCGCCCAGGCCCAGCATGATGCCGATCTCGAACTGCACGCCGGTGAGGCGCGACGCAATCAGCCCCACGCCGTAGATCTGCGCCACCACGTAAGTGAACGAGCACAACACGGCCGCCAGTGCGGCAATGACACGCGGCCAGCGCCCGCCAAAACGCACGTGAAAAAAGTCGGGCACGGTGTACAGGCCCATGGCGCGCAGGTGTGGGGCGATGAGCATGGCCACCAGGCAAAAGCCCCCCGTCCACCCCAGCAGATAAGCCAGGCCACCGGCCTGCCCCGGCGTGCCCGAAAAGCCCTGCAGGTACAGCGCGCCCGACAGACTGATGAACGAGGCCGCACTCATCCAGTCGGCCGCCGTCGCCATGCCGTTGTACATGGGCGGAATGCGCCGCCCTGCCACGTAGTAGTCCTCAGGGTCCGTCGTGCGGCCGTACACGCCGATGCCGGCATACACCATGACGGTGAGGAACAGAAAAATCGGGCCGATCCAGTGGCGCGACAGCCCCTGGTGCTCAGCCCAGGTCATCAGTGCCAGAAAGCCCAGCACCCCCGCCACGTACAGCGCCAGGATGCGGTGCAGCCGCCACAGATAGGCGCGGTCCGCCTCGGCGCTGCCCGGCTTGCGCTCAGCCATGGGCGCGGTCTTCTGCGGGAGGGGCGGAAAGCTCCAACGCCTCGCGTTGCTGCTGGTCCTGCCGCTCAAAGTGGTTCATGGCCCAGCCGTAGGCGACCACGATGGCGATGAACACCAGCACAGCGCCCTGCGCCGCAATCCAGTAGCCCAGAGGCCAGCCCCCCACCACCAGTACCTGCAGGTCCCGGGCGAAGTAGGTGGCACCAAAAGACACCAGGGCCCACAGTAGGAGCAAACCTGCTTTGAGCCACAGGTGGCGCACGTCGTGCAAGTCGGGGGGAAACGGCCCCGCCATCTCGGCGTCGGCGGGGCGGGTAGCGGGCTGCTGCAACGGCATCACTGGCGCGGCATCACGGACGCGATGGCGGGTGGTGCAGTTGGCACATGGCAGCCCGGTCGGTGCGTCAGCCTGCCAGTTGCTGCCAGGTGGCAATCACGCTGTCGGGGTTGAGCGAAATCGACGAGATGCCTTCCTTGGCCAGCCACTGCGCAAAGTCAGGGTGGTCGCTGGGGCCCTGGCCGCAG
This sequence comes from Acidovorax sp. GW460-11-11-14-LB4, assembly GCF_059423685.1. NCBI lineage: Bacteria > Pseudomonadati > Pseudomonadota > Betaproteobacteria > Burkholderiales > Comamonadaceae > Acidovorax > Acidovorax sp. GW460-11-11-14-LB4. Next base: position 23,250 of record NZ_JBWKYJ010000020.1, read on the forward strand.
ATGCCGATGTACTTGCCCTGGGCCAGGCAGGCCTTGATGGCCTGGTGGATCAGCGCCTCGACAGCAGGGTCGCGTTCGTCAAAGTCCTGCGCCAGCAGCTCCAGGCCCGAGTCGCGGTCCAGGCCCAGCGTGAGCTGGGTCAGGTCGTTGGAGCCGATGGAGAAGCCGTCGAAGAACTCCAGGAAACGCTCTGCCAGGATGGCGTTGCTGGGCACCTCGCACATCATGATGACCTTGAGGTCGTCCTTGCCACGCTGCAGGCCATGGCTGGCCAGCAGCTTGGTCACGCGCTCGGCCTGGCCCAGCGTGCGCACAAAAGGCACCATCACCTGCACGTTGGTGAGGCCCATATCGTTGCGCACGCGCTTCAAGGCTTCACATTCCATCGCAAAGGCTTCACCGAAGTCTTCGCTGATATAGCGGGCGGCGCCACGGAAGCCGAGCATCGGGTTTTCTTCCTCGGGCTCGTAGCGGCTGCCGCCGATCAGCTTGCGGTACTCGTTGGACTTGAAGTCCGACAGGCGCACGATGACGGGCTTGGGCCAGAAGGCGGCGGCAATGGTGGCCACGCCTTCAGCGACCTTGTCCACGTAGAACGCGCGGGGCGATGCATGGCCACGGGCCACGGATTCCACGGCCTTCTTCAGGTCGGCATCAATCTGGGGGTAGTCCAGGATCGCCTTGGGGTGCACACCAATGTTGTTGTTGATGATGAACTCGAGCCGCGCCAGGCCCACGCCTTCGTTGGGCAGCTGGGCAAAATCAAACGCCAGCTGGGGGTTGCCCACGTTCATCATGATCTTGGTCTTGATGGGGGGCATCGCGCCGCGCTGCACTTCGGTGACTTCGGTTTCGAGCAGGCCGTCATAGATCTTGCCCGTGTCGCCCTCGGAGCAGCTCACCGTGACCAGCGTGCCGTCCTTCAGGCGCTCGGTCGCGTCGCCGCAGCCCACAACGGCCGGAATGCCCAGCTCGCGCGCAATGATGGCGGCGTGGCAGGTGCGGCCGCCCCGGTTCGTGACGATGGCGCTGGCGCGCTTCATCACGGGTTCCCAGTTGGGGTCGGTCATGTCGGTGACCAGCACATCGCCGGGCTGGACCTTGTCCATCTCGGAGATGTTGTGCACCAGGCGCACCGGGCCGGTGCCGATCTTCTGGCCAATGGCGCGGCCCTCGGCCAGCACGGTGCCATGGCCCTTGAGCTTGTAGCGCAGCTCGGCCTGGCCCTTGGCCTGGCTCTTCACGGTTTCAGGGCGGGCCTGCAGGATGTAAAGCTGGCCGTCGGTGCCGTCCTTGCCCCACTCGATGTCCATGGGGCGCCCGTAGTGCTGCTCGATCACCAGCGCGTAGCGCGCCAGTTGCTCCACGTCGGCGTCGGTCAGCGAGTAGCGGTTGCGCTGCTCGGTGGGCACATCAATGGTCTTGACGAGCTTGCCGCTGGCGGCCTTTTCCTCAGGCGTGGAGAACACCATCTGGATCAGCTTGCTGCCCAGGTTGCGGCGGATCAGCGCCTTCTTGCCTGCCTGGAGCATGGGCTTGTGCACGTAGAACTCGTCGGGGTTCACGGCGCCCTGCACCACCGTCTCCCCCAGGCCGTAGCTGCTGGTGACGAAGACCACGTCCTCAAAGCCGGATTCGGTATCGATGGTGAACATCACGCCGGCGGCGCCCAGGTCGGAGCGCACCATGCGCTGCACACCGGCCGACAGGGCCACCACATCGTGCTCAAAGCCCTTGTGCACACGGTAGGAAATGGCGCGGTCGTTGTACAGCGACGCAAACACTTCCTTCATCTTGTGCATGACTTCGTCGATGCCCACCACGTTCAGGAAGGTTTCTTGCTGGCCTGCAAACGAAGCGTCGGGCAAGTCCTCTGCCGTGGCCGACGAGCGCACGGCAAACGAGGCGGCGGGGTTGCCTGCGCTCAGCTTGGCAAATTCGTCGGCAATGGCCTTTTGCAGGTCGGCCGGGAAGGGCTGGGCCTCAACCATGGCGCGAATCTCGGCACCGACCTGTGCGAGGGCGCGCACGTCCTCGGTATCCAGGCTTTTGAGCTTGGCGCTGATGCGGTCGGCCAGGCCGTCGTAGGCCAGGAACTCGCGGAACGCATGGGCGGTGGTGGCAAAGCCCGTGGGCACGCGCACGCCCTGCGGCAGCTGGGAGATCATCTCGCCGAGGCTGGCGTTTTTACCGCCAACGGCCTCGACATCGGTCATTCTCAGGTTTTCAAACGGTACGACCAGGGCGGTCGGGCTGAAAAGTGCAGACATGGGAAAGCTCCAGAAGTTGAAACCGGGTCTGCGCGCCTGCCCCCTGAGAGCGATGGGCGAGCGGCCATGCACAGGCTGCAGCTTTGTCGTTGTGGTTGTAGGCCGACGGTGTGCATGGTGAGAATTGGATAATTGTGACAATTGTAGGCCCGCGCATCTGGCAACGGGCTGACGCTTTCACGCGACTGACGCAAATCGGGGAATTGCCACTTCTTTGTGGTGTCCACCCGGCTGGCGCAAGCCGCATCCAAAAAAAAGGGGCTCCATGCACTCGCGCACCGTATTTTTTGTCTCTGACGGCACCGGCATCACCGCCGAAACCTTCGGCAACGCCATCCTGGCCCAGTTCGAGATGAAGCCGCGCCATGTGCGCCTGCCCTTCATTGACACCGTGGACAAGGCGCACCAGGCGGTGCGGCAGATCAACCACACCGCAGAGGTCGAGGGTAAAAAGCCCATCGTTTTCACCACGCTGGTCAACATGGACGTGCTCAAGGTCATCCAGGAGGGCTGCAAGGGCATGCTGCTGGACATGTTCGGCACCTTTGTGCACCCGCTGGAGGAAGAGCTTGGCATCAAGTCGCACCACCGCGTGGGGCGCTTCAGCGACGTGAGCCGCAGCAAGGAGTACACGGACCGCATTGAAGCCATCAACTTCAGCCTGGCCCATGACGACGGCCAGAGCAACCGCGACCTGGCGGGGGCCGATGTGATCCTGGTGGGCGTGAGCCGCAGCGGCAAAACCCCTACCAGCCTGTACCTGGCCATGCAATGTGGCCTGAAAGCCGCCAACTACCCCCTGATCCCCGAGGATTTCGAGCGCCGCCAGCTGCCCCCGGCCCTGGTGCCGTTTCGCAGCAAGATCTTTGGCCTGACCATCAGCCCCGACCGCCTGGCCGAGATCCGCGCCGAGCGTCGCCCCAACTCCAAATACGCCAGCATCGAAAACTGCCGCGCCGAAGTGGCCGAGGCCGAAGCCATGATGCGCCGCGCGGGCATCCGGTGGCTGTCCACCACTACCAAATCGATTGAAGAGATTGCGACGACCATCCTGCAGGAGGTGCGGCCGGAGCGGCTGGTGTATTGAACAGCGTTGGGTGACAACGCTGCCACCAACCGACAACCACCAACCCCTCGGAGTGGCGATCAGAATGTTGAATAAAAACCGGGGCTACCGCTTTACTTAAAAGAAAAACAAGCTATAAATAACATAGCAATCTCTATGAGAGCCAACGGCGCAACCTGGCATGCGCCGCTGGCTCAACCCACAGATCACGGTAACCCACCGCCAACGGTACCGTCGCCCCCAAACAGCTCAAACACCATACCGCGCAGCCACTGATTGACGGGTTCACGGTGCACCTTGGCGTGCCAGAACACGCTGATGGGCGCGTCAGGCAGTTTGACGGGGTGCGTTCGCAGCACCAAGCCAAAGGGTTCGACCAGCTTGAGCGCCAGCCGCTCGGGCACCGTCGCCACCAGCGCCGTGCTTTGGAGGATGTGGCCCACGCTCACAAAGTGCGGCACGCTCAGCCGCACCAGGCGGTCGATGCCGGCCTTCTGGATCAGCTGGTCCACCTTGCCGTGCCCCGTGCCTGCAGACACGATCACCAGGTGCTCTGCCGCCTTGTAGTCCGACAGCAGCAGCTTGGGCCGGTCCAGCGCGTGGCCCTTTCGGAACAGGCACACATAACGCTGGCGGAACAAGCGCCGCTGGAAAAACCCCGCTTTCAGCTGCGGCAGCAGGCCAATGGCCAGGTCCACTTTTCCTGCCTCCATGTCTTCGCGCAGATGGGCGGCGTTGTTGCGCACGGTGTTCAGCGTGACGCCCGGAGCCTCCCGTCCCAGGCGCTCCAGCAGCGCGGGCAAAAAGACGATCTCGCCAATGTCCGTCATGCCGATGGTGATAGTGCGCTTGAGCGTTGCGGGCGTGAACTGTGTGCGCTGGTTCAGCCCGCTGTGGATCATGCCCAGCGCATACCCCACGGACTCGCCCAATTGCTCGGCAAAAGGCGTGGGCACCATGCCACCCGAGGTGCGCAAGAACAGCTCGTCGCCAAAAATGCGCCGCAGCTTGGCCAGCGCGTTGCTGACGGCAGGCTGTGTCAGCCCCAGGTTGTCGGCCACCTTCGACACGCGCCGTTCGACCATGAGTTGCTGAAACAGCACCAGCAGGTTCAGGTCGATATCCGATAGCTCCATCGCCACTCCATCAGCTCGGGTGATATGAAGTGGCGATGGTATTGCAGCCAGTGATTCGCAGGCGCTTTAGTGGGCACAATGGGCTGGATGAAATCGAACGCCGCCCGCCATGGACATCCTCGTTCAGCCGCTTAACCGCGTGATCCGCGCCGAGCCCGGCGTGAACCTGCTCGACGCCCTGCGCGCGGCGCAGGTTCCGATGTCGTATTCATGCCTGTCGGGCCGCTGCGGCATCTGCCGCTGCCGGGTGCTGTCTGGTGAGGTGCTCGATGGCGGGCGCGAGCAGCAGCGCCCGCTGGACGGCGTGGACGGCGCCGTGCTGGCTTGCCAGACCTATGTGACCGAGCCCTGCACCATCGAAGTGCCCGCCCCCGGCGAAGCCGTGGTGCACCGTGCGCGCGTGGCCAAGGCCACCGTGGTGGCCATCGAGCCGCTGGCGGCAGACATCCGGCGCCTGCTGCTCAAGGTGGCAAAACCCATTGCGTTTTCACCGGGGCAGTACATGCAGCTGGGGTTCACGCCAACGCATGTGCGCCCCTACTCCATGGCAAACCTGCCGGGCGAACCGCTGCTGGAGTTTCATGTGCAACTCATGCCCCAGGGCCGGGTCAGCGGCTACATCGCCGGGCAGCTGAAGGTGGGGGACAAGGTCAAGGTCAGTGGGCCGCTGGGCGCGGCCTATTTGCGCCAGCAGCACACGGGGCCCATGCTGTGCGTGGCCGGGGGCACCGGGCTGGCGTCAGTGCTGTCGGTGGTGCGCGGCGCGGTGGCTGCGGGCATGCGCAACCCCATTCACCTGTACTTCGGCCTGCGCTCACCGCGCGAGCTGTATGGCCTAGCGTGGCTGGACCATTTGCGCAGCGTGCACCCGGCGCTGCAAGTGCATGTGGTGGTGGCCTCAGGTGCCGACCCTGCCACACAGCGGCGCGGGCTGGTGACCCAGGCCATCGAGCAGGACCACGCGAGCCTGCAAGGCTGGCAGGCGTATCTGTGCGGCTCGCCGCCGATGGTGGAAACCACCACACTGCTGGCGCTGGGCAAAGGCCTGGAGGTGGCCCACCTCCATGCCGAGGCTTTTTACATGCAGGGCGACTGATTCCGTCTCCAAATCATCCGTGTCGTTGTTGCTTCGCCTTGCCGTGCTACAGCACTGTCTGCGGCTTCGCGCCTAGACACGAATGATTTGGAAACGGAATGAGGTTTTTGGAGTCGTCAGAATCCACTTAAACCGCTCACTCAGCGCGGTCGAAGCGCCGCGAGGGGCTTCGACAGGCTCAGCCCGCATCCGGCTGCGCGCTGGGCGCCGCCTTGCGAAACGCCTCCAGCTGCGCGCAGGCCGCGTCCACCGCCTGCACCAGCGGCCAGCGCGACAAGTCCACCTTGAAGCGGCGCGCGCTCTCCACCTGCGGCACCAGGTACACATCGGCCAGCGTGGGGCTGCTGCCAAAGCAGAAGTCACCGCGCTGCGGGTCCTTCGACAGCAGCGCCTCAATGGCATCAAAGCCCGCGCTGATCCAGGTGCCGCACCAGTCGTTCACAGCAGCCTCGTCGGCACCAAAGCGATGGCGCAGCGCCTCCAGAATGCGGCGGTTGTTGATGGGGTGGATGTCGCAGCCCACGATGGCGGCCAAGGCGCGCACCTGGGCGCGATCGCCTGCATCGGCGGGCAGCAGCGGTGGGGTGGGATAGCGCTCCTCGAGCCACTCGATGATGGCGGGCGACTGGATCATCAGGCGCTCGTCGGCCTCCAGCACGGGCACCAACTGCTGCGGGTTGATGGCCTTGAAGGTATCGCCCAGATGTTCCTCGCGCCGCAAATCAACCGCCACCTGCTCGTAGGCCAGCGCCTTGAGATTGAGCGCAATGCGCAAGCGGTGGGAGGTTCCGCTGCGGAAGAAGGAATAGAGCTTCATGGTCAGTCCCTGTGTCAGTCCAGGGCAATCTTGGCGCGCTTGACGACTTCACCAAACGTGCGCGAATCGCGTTCGATGGCCTTGGTGAGTTCAGCGGGCGGGCCAATGTAGGGCTCAAACCCGAAGGTCGCCAGGCGCTCCTTGACCTCCGAGGTGGCCAGCACCTTGCCCACGTCGGCATTGATCTTCTCGATGGCTGCCTTCGGCGTGCCTGCGGGCGCAAACAGGCCCACCCAGGTCTTCACTTCAAACCCGGCCGGGCCGCCCGCTTCGCCCATGGTCGGAATGTCGGAGAAACCCGCCAGACGCTGGGGCGCAGCCAGGGCCAGAAACTTCACCTTCTTGGCCTGGTACATGGGCCCGGCCGTCGCTGCCGTGCCAAACGCCCACTTGATGTCGCCCGTGGCCACAGAGGTGTAGACGCTGCCCATGTCCTTGTACGGCACATGCATCATCTTTGTGCCCGTTGCTGCCTCCAGACTCGCCGCGCCCACATGGGCCACGCTGCCGATGCCCCAGGAGCCGTAGGTGATGTCGCCCGGCGCCGCCTTGGCCGCCTTGATCAGATCGCCCACATCCTTCCAGGGCGAGTTGGCCGCCACCACCACAAAGAAGTTCGTGAAATACACCGGAGCGACTGGCTCGAAATCTTTGATCGGGTCATAGGGCAGTTGCTTGAACACATGCGGCTGCAGGGCCATGTGCGTGTTGTCCACCTGCAGCAGGGTGTACCCGTCGGGTGCAGCGCGCTTGGCATCGCCGATGGCGATGAACCCATTGGCGCCGGGCTTGTTGTCGATGACAAGTTGCTGCCCCCAGTTGCGCGACAGGCGCTCGCTGAGGATGCGCATCACCGCATCGGGGCCGCTGCCGGGCGAATACGGCGCGACGGACCGGACGGGCTTGGAGGGGAAGGTCTGGGCTACTGCATGTGGCACGCTCGCAGCGGCCGCAAGAGCCAGCGCGCAGAGCGCCAGGGCAGGTCTCAAAATCTGTGAATGAATGGCGGTCAGCATGGGGGTGTCTCCTTGGTTTTATGAAAGCCGAATCCGGCTGGTGAGTGATGGATCAAACAGTGACTTGCGCACGGTGGCTGTGCAGCGCCTCAAAAATCGGCGCGTCGCTGAAGCGGAACAGGTCGAGCGCGCCAGCGGCAGATGCCTGGGCCGAGAAGGGTTGCCACGACGGGACCACAAACAAGTCGCCCCGCGCCACCTGCCAGGTGCGCTCACCCACCGTGACGGTGCCGCTGCCGTCAAACACCTGGAACACGGACGAGCCCACCTCACGCTGAACCCGCGTTCCGCCGCCTGCGCGCACGCGGTGCATTTCGGTCCGCATCGTGGGCAATACATCGGCGCCGGTGGTGGGGTTGGTAAAGCGCACCGCCGCATGCCCAGGGCTCAGCGTGCCCGGCTGGCCTTCGTCTTCCAGCGCCAGCTGATCGGCCAGTGCACGGTCGGTATCCACCCAGCGGTAAGCCAGCAGGGGCGTGGCGGGCTGGGCCTGCACCATCGATACCGGGCGCAGGCCCGGGTGGCCCCACAGCCTTTCGGAATAAGAACGCTCGGCGGTGGTGCGCTCGGCGGGTGGAAGCTTCTCGCGCCCCACTTCGAAGAACTGGCTCTCGGTGTAGTACGAGAACGGAATGTCCAGGCCGTCGATCCAGGCCATGGGCTCGGTGGCAGCGTTGTGGTGGGCATGCCAGTTCCAGCCGGCCTGGGGCAGAAAGTCGCCGCGCGACATGCGCACGGCATCGCCATTGACCACGGTCCACACGCCCTCGCCTTCCACCACAAAACGAAACGCGTGCTGCGTGTGCCGGTGCTCGGGGGCGTCTTCGCCGGGCATCAGGTACTGGATGGCGGCCCACAGCGTGGGCGTGGCAAAGGGGCGCCCACCCAGCGCCGGGTTGGCCAGCGCAATCGCACGGCGCTCCCCGCCACGGCCCACGGGCACGATGGCGCCCGCCTGTGCGGCCAGGGCTTTCAAGCGGTCCCAGCGCCACAAGTGCGGCACGGCCTTGGATTGGGGCTGGCGGGGCATCAGGTCGCCAATCTGCGTCCAGAGCGGTACCAGCAGCTCTTGCTCAAAGCCCCGGTACAGCTGCTCCAGCTCGGGCGTGGGCTCGGGCTGGCCTTTGCCCGCAACGGCGTGCAGCCGCACGGGGGAAGGCGTGAGGTCGGTGGTCATGGTGGGGTTGTCTCCTGGATGTGGTTTTTTCTTATTCCGCCGGGCCAACGTGGAGCACGATGCTGCCCACGCCTTCAATGTGGCCTTCAATGCGGTCGCCTGCCAGCACGGGGCCTACGCCCTCGGGCGTGCCGGTAAAGATCAGGTCACCCGGCTGCAGGTGGTAGAACTTGGACAGGTCGGCAATCAGCTCGGGGATGTTCCAGATCAGCTTGGACAGATCGGACTTCTGGCGCACGGTGCCATTGACCGACAGCTCCAGCTCGCCCTGGCCCAGCACCACCTGCGGCATGGGCACGATCTCGGAGACCACGGAGGACTGCTCCACATCCTTGCCCAGGTCCCACGGCCGGCCCTTATCCCGCGCCACCAGTTGCAGGTCGCGGCGCGTCATGTCCAGGCCGCAGGCATAGCCATAGACAAGGCGGGGCGCATCCGCCTCGCTCACTCGAAAACCGGGCGCACCAATGGCCAGCACCAGTTCCATTTCGTGGTGGTAGTTCTGTGTGCCGGGTGGGTAGGCCACGGTCGCGCCAGACTCGACCAGCGTGGACGGCGCCTTGGTGAAATAGAACGGCACTTCCACCGCCTTGTCCACCGGGCGCCCCATCTCAACCGCATGCGCGTGGTAGTTGCGGCCCACAAAGAACAGCCGGTGGATGGGCAGGCGCTCGCTGCGGCCACGCACAGGCAGCGAATAGACGGGGGGCGGGGTCCAGAGGTAAGTGGTTGACGTGGTTGCGGTCATCGGTGGTTTCCTTTTGCTGTTTCTATTGCTGGTAGTGGTGCTGCAGGTTCGGCATTCATCTGCTTAAGCCGTTCACGCTGAGCGCAGTCGAAGCGCCGCGCAAGGCTTCGACAAGCTCAGCCCGAACGGATGTTTCAAGAACGGACATTTCAAATTCAGTGACGCTCCATCAAATTCATTCCCCTGAGCCGTTCACGCTGAGCACCGTCGAAGCGCTGCGCGGGCTGTGTCACAGCTTTGCCATCGGCGTGTTCAGGTCGGCCAGCCGCTCGGCATCCACCGGCTTGCGCTGCTCGATCAGCCTGCGGGCAAAGCGCAGGTCGCGCGCTGCGTTGGCCCCTACAGCGGCTTGCACCACATCGCCCGCCAGGTAGAACAGCACAAAGCTGCCGCTGGCCGGGTCGCCGCGCTGCACCACGCGGTGCGCAGGCGTGGGCATGCCGTAGATCTGCAGGTTCATGCCGTACTGGTCAGACCAGAACCAGGGCAGCGGCTGGTAGTCCACCGCCTGGCCCAGGGCCGAGCGAGCAGCGGCCATGCCCTGCTCTTGCGCGTTCTGCCACGATTCAAGCCGCAGGCTGCGGCCCGCCCAGGGGTTGGGTGCCACGGCCACATCGCCTGCGGCCAAGATGTGGGGGTCGGACGTGCGGCACTGGGCATCGACCCGCACGCCGCCGTCGCAGGCCAGGCCCGCCGCGCGCGCCAGCTCGTCGTTGGGCACCAGGCCAACACCCAGCACGATGGTGTCGCACGCCAGCGCGCTGCCATCGGCCAGCAAGACCTCCGAGCGAATATCTGAGCCGTCTGCGCCATCTGCAGCGCGGGCAAAGCCCCGCACCCCCGCGCCCAGCAGCACGCGCACGCCCTGGGCGCGGTGCAGCGCCAGCAGATACGCCGACACCTCGGCGGGCACGGTGCGTTCGCACAAGCGGCTTTGCGTCTCCACCACCACCACTTCCGCGCCCTGCTGGCGTGCGGTGGCCGCCACCTCCAGGCCGATCCAGCCACCGCCCACCACCACCACGCGGCGGCCAGGCCGAAGGGCCGGGGACAGCGCCCGCGCATCTTCAATGGTGCGCAGCGTGTGCAGCGGCACCTGGTCTACCCCCGGCAAGGCAAGCCGGCGAGCGCGCCCCCCGGTGCACAGGATGAGCTTGTCGTAGGGCTGTGCTGTGCCATCCGACAGCAGCACCTGCTTGGCAGCGCGGTCAATGCGGTGCACCTGCATGCCGGGCCGCCATTGCACCGCCAGTGCGTCAAAGGCCTCGGGCTTCATCAGCCGCGTGCTCTCCGGCGCCGCGGCGCCCGAGAGCACGGCCTTCGACAGCGGTGGCCGCTCGTGCGGCGGGTGGGCTTCGTCACCGATCAGCACCACGCGGCCCGCAAAACCTTCGCTGCGCAGCGTTTGCGCCGCCCAGCCGCCCGCCTGGCCTGCACCGACGATCACGATGGTGTGGGCCGAGTGGGCGTTAGCGCCTTCATGCGGCAATGCAGCGGCCTCGACCTCAGGTCGTTCGGCAGTCATGGGGGTCTCCTTGAGAGGTTCAGTCCAGGGCCAGCCACACGCGGCCGCCCTCGATCTTCACGGGGTAGCTGCGAAGCGGCTCGGTGACGGGCGCGCAGGTGGGTTTGCCGTTGCGCACATCAAACTTGCCCTGGTGCAGCGGGCATTCAATTTCGTGCCCTTCCAGAAACCCATCGCACAGACGCGCGTTGCCATGGGTGCAGATGTTGTCGGTGGCAAACACCTCGCCACCCACGCCATACAGCGCAATGTCGCGCCCGGCCACAGCCAGGCCGATCACGTCATCCTCGGGCACATCGCCGTGCGCAGCAGCGTCAATCCAGTTCGTTGTCATCGTCGTCATGGCGGCTCCTCAGATGGGGTAGATCAGCGAGTTGGGGATCATCTCGCTGTCGTAAACGACCAGGCGCGACGCGAACTTCAGGCCCTCGGGCGTGGGCACCACTTCATCGAGCGTGCGTCCCACGTTGAACACCGTCGATTCCTTCGAAAGGCGCGTGCGCAGCACCGCATAGTTGGCCTCGCAGTGGATGCGGCCATCGGCATCCACCTTGTGCACCAGCGGCGCACCCACCACATGGCGCTGGTAGTAGGGGTCGTGGAACAGCGTCTCGCGAATGCCGTAGACGCGGTCCTTCAGCATGCCCTTGCTGTCAAACGCCAGTGTGGCCAGCGGAAACCCGCGCTCGTGGTTCTCGCGGGGCTGCAGCTTGTACACGCAGTGGTCAATGAAAAACTCTGGCCACGCCTCCCAGTCCGCCGCGTCGAGTGCGCGGGCGTAGCGGGCGTAGAGCTGGTTCAGTTCGAAGTAGGTCTGGAAGTCCATGGTCAAGCCTCCGCCTCCATTACCTTGCGCCAGTATTCGTACATGCCCCGGATCAGCGTCTCGGTCACCATGTGGTCTGTGTCGCCCACATCGCGCCCGCCCAGCTCGGCCAGCGTGCGGTGCGCGGGCTTGGTCTCAAAGCCTTCTTGCGACCACTCGATCACCTCTCCATCGTCGGCCGACACAAAGCCTGCCGGGCCGAACAGATTGGCTTGGCGCAGGCGGCGCTGCGTCATTGCTTCGCTGTCGTCCTCAAACCCGAAATGCGTCCACACAAAATCAAAAGCGCCCTTGCCATCCGGCTGGATGTGGCGCGTGGAAACGCTGTTGACCTGCTGCTGAAAGATCACGCTGGGGAACACGGTCATCATCACCGCCGTGGGCACCGATGCCCCCGCGCTCGGCGCCGCAGCGCCCTCCCCGCTGGCTGCGGGGGGTGGGCCCGCCCACCAGTCCTCCTGCGCAATGTCGAGAAAGCGCGGGTCGTTCAGCTCCATGCCCGCCTTGAAGCTGGACACCTGCGTCACGTCCGCCGCCTTGCCTGCTGCGCCGCGTGTAGACACCATGGCCGCATGGCGGTGCTGCGCGTCCATCAGCAGTTGCGACTTGTTGTCGGCACGCCAGAGCCCAAAGGTAACGAACCAGGTGTGCAGCAGGCCGGGGTGGTACGGGTCCTTGATGTTCTCTTGCATCAGCTTCCAGTTGCCCGGAATGCGCTGGCGGTTGTAGCCCAGGATGGTGAGCTTGCGGCCATTGAACAGCCGGTCAAAGTAGCCCAGGATGGTGGGGCCCAAAAACTCCTCCAGCGGCTCCACGCTGTGGTCAAACGACGCAAACACCACGCCGCCACGGGTGGCCACCTTGAGCTTGGTCAGCCCATGCTCTGCCGGGTTGAAGTCCGCAGGCATGCCGCCATTGACCTTGCCATCCTGCTTCACGCCACGCCGAAACGGCACGCCCTGCAAGTCGCCAGACAGGGTGTAGTTCCACTGGTGGTACGGGCAGGTCAGGCTCTCGCGGTTGCCATGCCGCTCGCGGCAAAACGCCATGCCACGGTGGGCGCAGACGTTTTCCACCACATGGATCGAAGCATCCTTGTCACGCACCAGCAGCACCGAGCGCTCGCCAATCACCGTGCGCTTGAAATCCCCCGCGTTGGGAATCTCCGCCTCCAGGCCGACATAGCACCAGTGCCCGTTGTAGAACAAACGGTCCAGCTCCTTGCGGTACAGCGCCTCATCGGTATAGGCCTGAAAAGGAATGCGGCTGGTGCCATCCGTCTCCCAGCGGATCTGCTGCGGGAATACGGTCACGGGGCATTCATGCATGGGCGTCTCCTTTGTTTTTTGTCATTGCCAATCAATCAGTCGATCCATCGATCCATCAGTCTTTCGGGGCCGGTGCGGATGCACCCAGCGCCTGGGGACCGATCATTCGCGCTGCAGCAATATCAGTCAATGGAACGCTGGTGATGTTTCACATCACTCAGGTGAATATGACTTTGATGGCGGCGCGGGAGATTGCGGCGCCATGCGGCGGTGCAAGGCGCGCAAGGCCACGCTGCATGCGGGTGGCATGAGCGAGTCGAACGAGAGTGGGTACCGGGGCAATCGGCCGAGCACTTCTACCGATGGGTCTGGGCCGGGCGGACAGCCTGCGTGGCAGGGAGGCCGTTGGGGACAATGCTCAGCCGAAGGGTGGCTTGGCCAAGCAAGGGAATTTCAAATCAGCTCAGATCAGCAGAGGCTGCATTGCAGCGGTTGCGGTCTGTCGCTTCGTCGAACTGAGCCCCCAGAAGCAGCCGTTCAGTCCCCCGTATCGAACTCTCACGGGGGCAGAAGCGTGGCGACTTCAACGACTGAGACTCCACCGACCTCGGCTGGCCTACGTCTAATGGTGGCGCGCGCTGGTCAGCTGGCGTCGTGGATCGGGAGCGCGAGTGGCGACTTACGCAAGATCGTCGAAATCGGCCCCGTCGCTCGGCCCTGGCGGCGGAGCAATCATCGGTCTGGGCGGATAGAACCCTTGCCGTCCGCGGGCGTAGTCGTCGGTGAACTCGATAGCGTCCAAAGCGCGGGCCGTGACCGGATCCACCGGTTCGTTTTCCAGAACGACGATTTGGCCGGGGCCTTGGAAGCGGGAAAGCCAAGCGTAAAAGCTCGTGTTCACCGTGGCTGTGGGGATCTCCCGGTCCTTGTCCGGCGACTCTTTCTGGGCGTAGGCTTTCAGCGGTGAATCCAGCACGACGACGCCGAGGTGAGGGTGCCCACTTCTTAGAGCATGCTGCATCAAGGCTATCGTCATAGCGGACAGGAACAGGCCACGCTTGCCCGCGCCATAGCTTAGGCGTCTGCGGCCATCGATGACCAGGTCGCAGGCCTTCGGGTCGACGTATACAGACTGGATGGACGTGAACCCCCAGTCGTTGAGCATCTGGCGTGCGATCGCCCCGACGTCGTCGCCGTGCTGTCCAATGTTTCGAACGAGGGCCGTCTGCTTCTGTTTCGTGGCTTCCTTGAGGTGGTCGATTGCCGCCGTCAGCCGAACGGTCTCATCAAATGCGTCGATGAGTGATGACAACCGCGTATGGGACTCGGCGAGTTCCCGTGGGTCTGAGTCGAATTCCAGCGATGCACTACGAAGCACGGCCTTCTCCTGTTCCTCCAATGCCTTCAGCGATGTCGTAAGCCGTTGCACATCAGCAGTTGCGGCGGCGAGACGCGTCTGTTCTTGGGCCAGGGATGGCTGCAGTCCGCGACGGAGTGCGCGGATCTTTTCCGCCTCGGCCGCGATCGCGTCGCGGTACTTTGTTGGCGCCCGGGGCTTCAGGTTTCCGGGATCGACGTGCTGTTCTACCGACGTGCCGCAGAGTGGACAGGGAGTCTCCGTCAAGGCCTCGAAGAACTGGATGCCTTCGTCCGTGGCTCCGAGCCGGGCAAGGTCGCTCGAATACTTCAGGTCCAGCAGCGTGAAGCGTTCGCGCATCGACGTTGCACTGGCCTGTTGTGTCATCGCGGTACTCAGGGCTTCTCCCTCCGCAAATATCTGCTGCCGCAGCTCCTTCAGAACAGAAGAACGCGCCTGGAGTTGCGTGGCAAACATGTCCAGCCGCTCATCGACTTGCGCCAAGGCTGCAACGGCGGATGCTCGATCTGTGTCCGCTGGAATCACTCCCTGAAGGCGAGCCAGTTCCGCCTCGGCCGCCGCCAATCTTCCCTTGGCCTGGTCTTTTTCGGAAGCGGTCTTATAGAGCTCGACCGCGGAGTCATCGAGGCCGCTCAGGAACAGCGAGAAGGACGAGACATGCTTGTCCTTGCCATGACCCTTACCCTTCGTCGCGTCCTCGGAAATCATTCCGGGCTGGGAGAGGAGCGCCCAATGCCGCAGGTCGTCACCAGTGATGGGGCCTTTTTCACTTCGCTTGCGAAGCACCTGTTTGCCTGCAGCGCCAGACAGCTGGACGAGCAGCTCGCCAAGATCCTGATTGACGTCTTCGAGCGGGTTCGGGGTACCGTCCCGAACCCAAAGATCGTCCAATCGCACCAGAACTCGCGCGGCACCGCCAGACATCGCCTTACGAACAAGGTATTCATGCTCACCATGCAGGAAGGCGAGCTCCAGCGAGTCGTATCCCTGCGACTCCGGAAACTGTTCGAGTGTCGCGGTGCCGCCCAGTAGGAACCAAATGCATTTCCAGATGTGCGACTTACCTGTATCACTCGGGCCGCGGATGAGGGTGCGTCGACCATCAAAGGCGACAACGGCGGGCAAGAGGCCCGGACCATGAACCGACAGGTGCTTCAGCGTTATTGTCATTGGTGCTCCCTCGCGGCGGCACCTTCAAATTCGGCCCCCCACAGATAGCCTTGTTGGGCGAATCTCTCGGTCATGTCTCTCGAACTTAGGGTGGCGAAGGTGGTGGCCGCCCAGCGGCACCGGCCTTCCAACTCACGCAGGTAGGGTGACGTCAACGCGCCGACCATGCTTCTAGCGGTGTCACCGGCGAAGTAGGTGATGCCGGCCTCATCCATGACCACGGCGACGAGACCGCGGGTGCTCATCAGGTAGAGGCCTTGTGCGATGAGGTCACGGCGACTCATGTATTCGCTGCCGCGGTAGGGCACAGGCGTGTGAAGGCTAGGTGGCCCACCGAGATCGTCTGAATACACGATGGCGTAGTCGAGCAGGACCAGTTTTTGGAGGTCGGCGCCGGCCGGCTGCAAGGAATTGAGCAGATACACCATCCGAACGCCCAGTTCGAACGGCGAGTTGAAAGCGGCGAGAGGCTTGGACTTTTTCACTTGACCCACTTCAGCCTACCGGCGTTGGCGAGGTGATGGCAGGTCCCGGGCAGGTCCCCCCCACGAAGCTGGAGAGACAGACGGCTCTCCTGGACCTGCAGCGTCGACGCCTTTTCTACGGCAGCGTCGACCCGTTCCATACCCGTCTTTAGGCGGAGTTGGGCGACCGTGGGGCGGACGCCCGCATGGACCATGTCTAACAGCCGCTCGAACTCGGGCTCGTTGGGGTATATGTCGCGACTGAATCGTTGCAGTCCTTCAGCGCAATAGAAGACTTGTCGATGCGCATCGAAGTGGTCTTCGTACTCGCTGCCCTGGAGGTCAGCAAGGGCGACGGGCGATGCATTGTGCTCGCTGTAGACGCGCAAGAGTTCGTCGACGTATACGCTCTCGTGCCCAGCGGGCTGGGCTGGCATCGGATCATCGTCGCCGCGTGCCGGCACGATTCCGAACTGTTGATAGTGGGCGGCCTTGTCGAGCGCGTGCCAGGCCAACAGGTCATGCACCGGGCACTCGATGAAGCGGTCAAAGTCGAAATCGTCGATTGCCGCCTGGACTTCCTTGGTCAACTCGGCGGCTCTGCCCTTCATGCCTGTGTTCTCGTTCTTCCATGCATCGATGAACTTTGCCTTGAAGGCAGCGGCCCCAGAGGCCATCGTGTTGTGTAGCTCGTTGCCCACCGCATGCGGGCAGCAGAAGTAGTAGAAATTTGGACGCGGGTAGGTCTTCAAGGCCAACTGCTTGAAGAACTTCGCCATCTCCGGAAATGCGTCGCTCTGCGTCAGCCCCTGCTTGTAGTGCTTGGCCTGGTACAAGTCCCACCCATCACGCACCAACGCCGGACCATACCGCGCCTCGATGTCGCGGCCGCCGTCGCCCGCCCCGCCTAGCCGCTTGATCGCCGCATATTGGGCGCCGCCTGAATGCACTCGCTGGCGCGCGGCTGCCAAAATGAACTCCTCCCACTGATCAGGATTCAGCAGAAGAACTTGCGAGGATGGCGGGATGACACCGCCTGCGGTTACATGCTGGGTCTTCCGCGACTTGCGAGTCGTGCCTGGTTTTGGTGGCATGGATTTGGACTTGTCCCTGGTGCGATTTTTTAGCGATCACGCAAGCTCGGATTTTGCCAGGGTGGCGGTAGTGTGGGCACCATCCGCCGGCACTTGTTGAAGGGGTACAGAGATAGTCGCATCGCGCAGGAACTACGGGCCCATGCCGAGGTCGCGACAACCATCATCAACAGTCACGTGTTACGGATGGGCGGTGGCGTGCAGGCGTGGACTAGTTATCCAGCACCTAGGTGCAGCAAAGCAGACGCAGGCGAACGTCCGCAACCAGCCTAAAACTGCCAGACACTCCACCCAAAAAATCTGCCTATTCCCGCCCACGGAAGCTCAGCACCTTGCGCCCGGCATCAATCACATCACTACTAATTTGATAGCTATAAGCGCTTGATAGACAGGCGGTAGAGCCCAATTTTCTTCAAATTTCAGCACACCGCATCACCGAAACCACGCACGAACCCATCTCGCCGGTGCCCAAGGCGCGCTGCCACTGAAACAGACAACACACCGCCACGCCAGCAAAAGCCAGTGCGGCGGCGCGTCGAGCACAACGCTTGCCCTCTTCAGCAGCGGCTTACTTCACCGCAAACCGCACATTCGCCGCCTTCTTACCCGGCAGCGTCACCAGCGCCACCACCTTGGTGCCTGCTGCGACCTTGAAGATGCCTTTGGTTTCGAGCCTGCCCTCGCCTGCCGGTACAAGCACAGCCTCGGATTTTTCGGTGCCGTTGAGCAGGGTGAGCTTGGCGCTCACGCCCTCGGTCTTGGCGGGTTTGCCGTGGTCGCGCAGGTGCAGGGTCAGGGTGTCGGGCTTGGCGACGAGTTCGTAGTCCATGTCGTTGGCTTCGGCCACGATGCCGCCGTGTTGGGGCTTGTGGTCGTGGCCTGCGCCGTGGTCGCCTGCGGCGTGGGCGGCGGTGGTGGCCACAGCGGCGAGGGCCAGGGCGGCGAAAAATTGGCGGGTGGTTTTCATGAGAGTCCTTTCAGGGGGTGGAAAAAAATGGGGCCGTTCAGGCTGAACGGATCGGAGCACCGTGCAGGGCTTCGACAGGCTCAGCCCGAACGGGTTGGATGGGGACGGAAAGAGCACAAAAAAGCGCATACAAAGCTCAGAACGCCTCGGCGTTCTTGTCGTCAAGCAGGCGTTCGGCATCCTTGCGGCCAAACAGCCAGAACAGGGCCGGGGTGAGGAAGGTGTCGAGCAGCGTGGAGCTGATGAGGCCACTGAAGATGACCACGGCCACGGGGTGCAGGATTTCGGTGCCGGGGCGCTCGGCCTCCAGCAGCAGCGGGGCCAGGGCAAAGGCGGTGACCAGGGCGGTCATCAGCACGGGGCTCAGGCGCTCCAGCGAGCCGCGCACGATCATCGCGGTGTCAAAGCGCTCACCCTCCACGCGCATCAGGTTGAGGTAGTGGCTCACCTTCAAAATGCCGTTGCGCACCGAGATGCCCGCCAGCGTGATAAAGCCGATCAGCGCCGCCACCGACAGCGGCTGGCCCGACACCCACAGCCCCAGCACCGCACCCACCAGCGCCAACGGTATGTTGGCCATGATGAGGGCCGAGAGCGTGGCCGAGCGGTAGCGCGTGTACAGCACCACAAACATCAGCACCAGCGAGACGATGGCCAGCAGGCCCACCAGGCGGCTGGCTTCTTCCTGCGCCTGGAACTGGCCGCCCAGGGTGATGAAGTAGCCCTCGGGCAGGCGCGTTTCAGCCACGGCCTGGCGGATGTCGGCCACCACGTCGGACAGCGCCCTGCCCTGCGCGTTGGCCGACAGCACGATGCGGCGCTTGCCGTCGTCGCGGCTGATTTGGTTAGGGCCGTCGCCCTCTTCGATGGTGGCCAGGCGCGACAGGGGCACGGGGCCACGGGGCGTGTCGATCAGCACACGCGCCAGGCCGTCGATGGAGCGTGCGCTGTCGGGCAGGCGCACCACCAGCGCAAAGCGGCGGCTGCCTTCCACCACCTGGGCCACTTTCTCGCCCTCCACCAGCGTCTGCAGCGCTGCCAGCACCTGGGGCGCGGGCACGCCCATTTGGGCAGCGGCGGCGTAGTCCACGCGCACGGTGATCTGCGGCGCCAGCACCTGCTTTTCCACCTCCAGGTCGGCCAGGCCGGGGATGGCCGCCAGCCGTGCGCGCAGGGCTTCGGCCTGGCCGCGCAGGGTGTCCAGGTCGTCACCAAAGAGCTTGATGGCGATCTGCGAGCGCACGCCCGAGAGCATGTGGTCGATGCGGTGCGAGATGGGCTGGCCGATGGCGATGGCGGCAGGCAGGTGCGCGAGGCGGCTGCGGATGTCGGCCTGCACCTCGGCCATGCTGCGCTTGAGCTCGGCCGCAGGCAGCAGGCCCACGTCCAGCTCGCTCACGTGCACGCCTTCGGCATGTTCGTCCAGCTCGGCGCGGCCGCTGCGCCGGCCCACGTGCGTGACCTCGGGCACCTGGCGCACCAGCACCTCGGCCTGGCGGGCCAGCGCGCTCGATTCGGCCAGCGTCACACCGGGGTTGAGCCGCATGCCGATGAGCAGCGTGCCTTCGTTGAACGGCGGCAGAAAGGTGGTGGGGAAGAACGGCACCGCCGCTGCCGACAGCGCCACCGCCACCGCGCTCACGGCCAGGGCCATGCGCGGGCGCGCCAGCACGGCCGAGAGCCCGCTGCGGTAGTGCGCCTTGAGCCAGGCCACCACACGCGTGTCGCCATGGTCGAGGTTCTTCATGCGCGGCAGCAGATAGAAGGCCAGCACCGGCGTGACGGTGACCGACACCAGCAGCGATGCCAGCGTGGACACGATGAACGCAATGCCCAGCGGCACAAACAGCCGCCCCTCGATGCCCGGCAGTGCAAACAGCGGCAAGAACACCAGCACGATGATGGCCGTGGCGTAGAGGATGCCGGAGCGCACTTCCATGGACGCGAGCTTGACCACCTCGATGGGATGCAGGCGGTGGTTCGGGTGCTTGGCGCGGTCCATCTTCAGGCGGCGCAGCACGTTTTCCACATCCACCACCGCGTCGTCCACCAGGCCGCCAATGGCAATGGCCAGGCCGCCCAGCGTCATGGTGTTGATCGACAGGCCGAAGTACTTGAACACCAGCGCCGTGATGAAGATGGACACCGGGATGGCCGTGAGCGCAATCACCGTGGGCCTGAGCGTGCCGAGGAACACGAACAAAATCACCGCCACAAACACCGAGGCGCCCATGAGCTTGCCCTGCAGCGTGGTGACCGAGGCCTCGATGAAGCTTGCCTGGCGGAAGGTGACGCGCGGCGCCTCCATGCCTGCGGGCAGCGAGTTCTTCAGGTCCACCAGCGCGGTCTCGATGCTGCGCGTGAGCCCGATGGTGTCGGCCGTGGGCTGCTTCTGGATGCCGAGGATGACGGCGCCCTGCCCTTCAAAGCCCGCGTCGCCACGTTTGGTGGCGGCGGCAAAAGTGGCATCGGCCACCTGGCGCAGCAGCACGCTCTGGCCGTTTTTGGCGGTGAGGGCCAGGTTCTGCAGGTCTTCGAGCCGCGAGGTGCGGCCCAGGTGGCGGATGAGGTATTCGCGCCCGCCCAGCTCCAAGAACCCGCCCGAGGTGTTGGCCGCAAAGCCCTTGAGCGCGCCCGTGAGCTGCTCGTGCGTAATGCCCAGCGCCGCCATGCGCGCCGTGTCGGGCAGCACCTGGAACTGGCGCACCTCGCCACCGATGGGTATCACCTGCGCCACGCCGGGGATGGCCATGAGGCGCGGGCGCAGCACCCAGTCGGCGTACTCGCGCACGGCCATGGGCGTGGACTTGGCCGCGTCGATGGGTATGGCCACCTGCATGATCTCGCCCATGATGGAGCTGATGGGCCCCATGCGCGGCGTGATGCCGCTGGGCAGGCCCTCTTCCATGGACGACAGGCGTTCGGACACCATCTGGCGCGCGCGGTAGATCTCGGTGCTCCAGTCAAAGGTGACGTAGATGAACGACAGGCCCGCACTGGAGGTGGAGCGCACGCTCTCCACACCGGGCAGGCCGTTCATCGTGGTCTCCAGCGGGAAGGTGATGAGCTGCTCCACCTCTTCAGCGGCCATGCCGCCCGCCTCGGTCATGAGGGTGACGGTGGGTTTGTTGAGGTCAGGGAACACGTCCACCGGCGTGCGCGAGAGCGTGAAGGCGCCATAGGCCATAAGCACGGCGGCGGCGATGAGCACCAGCAGCCGGTTGACCAGGCTGTTTTCGAGAAGCCACTTGAACATAGCGACTCCTTAGCGGACCTGGTTGATGAGCGTGGCGCCCTGCGTGGCCACGCGGTCGCCGGGCTGCAGGCCCGAGGTGATGGCCACCGTGGTGCCATCGAGCGGCACCGCTGTGACCACACGCGGCGCAAAGCGCTCGGGCGACTCCTTGACCCAGACGATGGTCTGGTTGGCCGGGTTGCGCAGCAGCGCGGCGGCGGGCACCTGCACGCCATCGACCTTGTCGGTGGACTGCACGAACACGCGCACGGGCTGGCCCAAGGCAAGGGTGCCCAACGCGGCCGAGTCGCCCGCAAACTGCAGCGGCTGCGCCTGGTCGCGCAGGCTGCGCGCCGCGCCCACAAAGCGCAGCGGCACGCGCTGCCCGCCCACGGCCAGCGTGGCACCGGCCACGTTGTGCGCCTGGGCCGGGTCGTAGGCCAGGGCCTCGATGCGCAGGCGCGATGGGTCTACCACCTCAAACACCAGCTCCCGCGCATCCACCACCTGCCCGGCCACGGCATTGGCTGAGGCGATGACGCCCGACACCGGGGCCACCAGCGCATCGCGGGTGGCCAGGCCCGCGCCCACGGCGCCCAGGCGCTGGGTGAGGCTGTGCAGCTCGCTCTCGGCGGCCTCGATGTCCTTGCGCGGCACGGTGTCGGACAGCTCGGTCAAGCGTGCCACGCGCCGTGCAGCTAGGTCGCGGGCGGCGCGCAGCTCGGCCTGCTGGGCCAGTTGGTTGGATCGCTCGATAGCGCCCGCCGTGGGCACCACATAGGCCAGCACCTCGCCCTTGCGCACGGCCTGGCCCACGCCAGGCAGGCCCTTGGGCCCGGCCTCCAGCCGCCCGGCCAGCACGGCCTGCACCTTGCCGCCAGCGTTGGGGTCCATCACCACGGTGCCTGCCAGTTCAAAGGCCTTGGCGTGCTGCCCGGTGGCGGCCACCAGGGTGCGCACGCCCAGCTGGCGCTGCGCGGGCTTGGGCAGAAACACGCTGCCATCGGGCTGGCGGCTGGGGCCGTTGCCGGTGGGCGCGGGCGGCGCGTCGCCATGGTCGTGGCCGGGGCCTGCCAGGGCTGGCAGGGGGGCGCTGAGCGCGGCGGCCATCAGCAGGGCCAGCCAAGAGGGCATGGGGTGGAAGCGCTTCATGCTGCACCTCCCACGCGTTGGGTGTTGCCCATGCGGGCAGCACGGCCCCGGCGCAGTCCCCAAACGGCGACCAGCGCCAACAGCACGGCGGCCACGGCGCCCGCGATCAGCATAGTGCGGCGGGCCAGCCCTGCGGGTGCGTCATCGGTGTGGGCGGCGGGCTGCAAGTCGATCTCGCCTGCGAGCAGGTCGGTGTCACTGCCTGCGGCCACGGTGGCGGTGACAGGGCTCACACCCTCGGCCAGCGGGGCGGCCAGGGTGGCCTGGAACTCGCCCTCAGCCACGCGGGTGACGGGCACGCTGGTGCCCGCAATGTCCAGCTCCAGCCGGGCGTCTTTCACGGGGCTGTTGTCGCCCGCGTGGTCCAGGTAGAGCGCGATTTTTTGCCCGTCGAGCACGCCCACGAGTTCAAACAGGTCCGAGGTGGCGGCAAAGCGCGGCAGGGCCGTGCCCGTTGCGGCGGCGGGGGCTTCGCCATGGTCGTGGCCATCACCGGCCAGCGCTGTCGGCGGTAGCAAACCCAGCAGCAGGGCCAGGCCCAGTGTGGAGAAAGTGGAAGAGAGTGTCATGGTTGTCTTGAAGAATTTGTCGGAATTCACAGCGAGTTCATTGCGGCAGCAGGCCCAGGGCCTGGCGCAGATGGGAGATGGCGGCGGCCGCATCGATGCGGGCGCGGGCCAACTGGCGTTCGGCCTGGGCGGCCTCCAGCTCCACACGCAGGCGCGTGGGGCCGTCGGCTTCGCCCAATCGGAAGGCCTTGTCGATAAAGCCGCGTGTGCCCTGCGCCAGCGCCGCGTGGCGCGCAAAGGCGTCGCGCTGGGCCTGCGTGGCCTTCACGCGGGCCAGGGCGGCGACGATGTCGGCGGCCAGGCGCCTCTGCTCCACGGCAGCACGCGCCTCGGCATCGATGGCATCGGCGCGTGCTGTAGCCTGCTTCGCCTGCGCACGGTCGCCCCCGCCCAGGGGTATGCGCAGGCCCACGGTGAAGGTCTGTTGGTAGCGGTCGCCCGCCTGCTCGCGGCCGCGCGTGGCGGCCAGCGTCAGTTCGGGGTTGGCGCGGGTTTGCACGGCAGCCAGGTCGGCAGCGCGGCGGGCTACCTCGGCCTGGTCCTGCCAGTCGGCCGCCGCAGGGTGCTGGGTAGCGGCTGCCGTGGCATCGGGCACCGGGGGCTCGGGCTCCGCCCCGTCCGCCAGCGCCAGGGTGGGCGCGGCCTGCACGCCCCAGGCAACCAGTGCGGCCTGCGCTGCGTCCCGTGCGCCCTGGGCCTCGGCCATGGCAGCTTCGGCCTGGGCCACGGCGCCGTCGGCCTGGGCCTGGTCGGCGCGCGACAAGTCTCCCGCGCGCACGCGGCGCGCCACGTCGGCGGCCAGGCGCTGGGCGTTCAGCAGCCGGCCTTGAGCCAGTGCCTGATCGGCCTGCGCGCCCTGCGCGGCCCACCACGCTTCGCGCACGGTGGCGGCCAGTTGCAGCTGCGCGGCGCGCTGACGGCTGTTAAGCGCCTGCACTTCGGCATCGGCCAGCGCGGCCTTGCGGGCGCGCTCGCCGGGCAGCCACAGTGGCAGGGCCAGGCCCACTTCTGCTTCGCGGCTGCCCTGGTTGCTACCGGGGCGGTCGGTTTTGGTGGACAGCTCCAGTGCCACGGGCTCGGCCGTCCAGGCCGTTGCGGCGCTGCGTGTGGCCTGCGCAGCCTCGCGCCGCAAAGCTGCAGACTGCGCTTCGGGCTGGCGTTGCCAGGCCTGCTCGAACAGGGCCTGGAGCGTGAGCGGCGCTGTGCCGGGGTTGGGGGTCTGGGCCTGTGCGGCAGTGCCCAGAAGTGCCAAGCCCAGCGCCATAGCCGCTACGGCGGCGGCGGCGGCGGCGGCGGCGGCGGGCGCATGGTGTCGTTGTTTCGTTGATTGCATCCGATTCCTCTGCAGTGGCCAGGAGCCACAGGTTGAAATCGGCGAGGCGCGATGGGAGGAAGAGCCGATCAGCAGCACACGCAGGCGTCAGCGCGCGCGTCGCGACTGCCTCAAAAGGCAGCTCTTCAACACCATCAACAAAATGGAAACGGGACAGCCCAGAGCCCCCGCCTCGCCGCTCAGGCGAGGAAGGGCCAATTGGGGCGTTCGGGGCGTGAAAGCGGCGCTGGCGGCCAGGTTGATGCAGCCTGGCCCGGCGGGCGTGCCGCAGTCACCACGAGGGCGTGGTCACCGGGACTGTGCGCGAGACCGCTGCCCGCGCCATGGCAGGCGTGACAGTCCATGTCCGCCGGGGTGGCACTGGACGTCTTGGCTGGATGGACAGGAGACTCATCGGCCACATGATCGTGCGCATGGTGGCCAAAGTGCGAGGCTTGCGGCGCCGTTTCATGCCCGCAATACGGCGAAGCAGCCGCCCAGATGGACTGGAGCGGCATGAACACCAACAAGAAGAGCAACAGCAATCGGCGCATGGGCAGCCGGATTCTAGGGAGGTTTGTAGAACCCCTACAAAAACAGCGGATCGCCCAGACCGGGTTGAAGGACTTTGCGTGGTTGAGTGGCAAAAGGCCCAAGGCCTGAATCCGCAGCTGGATTCACGCTTCGGGCCGCCCTGCCTGCAGGGACGAGGGCAGCATCCGCCCCCATCCCCTGCACGACATCAAGCAGCAACGGCCTCGGGCTGCGCTGCCTGCGCCTTGGCCCCTTCGGCCACCACGGGCATGCGGATCAGGTGGTCAAAGGCGCTCAGCGCTGCCTTGGAGCCATCGCCCGCTGCAATCACGATCTGCTTGAAAGGCACGGTGGTGCAATCGCCCGCCGCAAACACGCCGGGGATGTTGGTGCGACCGTGCGAATCGACAATGATTTCGCCGAAGCGCGACAGCTCCACCGTGCCCTTGAGCCATTCGGTATTGGGCACCAGGCCGATCTGCACGAACACGCCTTCAAGCGGCACCAGGTGCTCCACGTTGGTGGCGCGGTCCTTGTACTTGAGGCCGTTGACCTTGCCGTCGGCGCCGGTGATTTCGGTGGTCTGCGCGTTGGTGTGGATGGTCACGTTGGGCAGGCTCTTGAGCTTGTTGACCAGCACGGCGTCGGCCTTGAGCTGGTCGGCAAACTCGACGAGCGTGACGTGGGCCACGATGCCGGCCAGATCGATGGCAGCCTCGACACCCGAGTTGCCGCCGCCGATGACCGCCGTGCGCTTGCCCTTGAACAGCGGTCCGTCGCAGTGCGGGCAGTAGGCCACGCCCTTGTTCTTGTACTCGGCTTCGCCGGGCACGTTGACATTGCGCCAGCGGGCGCCGGTGGACAGGATCACCGTCTTGGCCTTGAGCGAGCCGCCGTTGGCCAGCTGCACTTCGATCAAACCACCGGGCTGCGCGGCGGGGATGAGCTTGTCGGCGCGCTGCAGGTTCATGATGTCCACACCATAGGCGCGGGTGTGGGCTTCGAGCGCGGCAGCGAACTTGGGGCCGTCGGTTTCGAGCACCGAGATGTAGTTCTCGATGGCCAGCGTGTCATTCACCTGGCCGCCAAAACGCTCGGCCGCCACGCCGGTGCGGATGCCCTTGCGGGCGGCATACACGGCGGCCGCCGCGCCAGCGGGGCCACCGCCGACGATCAGCACGTCATACGGATCCTTGGCGCTCAGCTTGGCGGCTTCGCGGGCGGCAGAGCCGGTGTCGAGCTTGGCGACGATCTCTTCGATGGTCATGCGGCCCGAGCCGAACACCTGGCCGTTCAGGAACACCATGGGCACGGCCATGATTTCGCGGTCGTTCACTTCCTTCTGGAAGGCGCCGCCTTCGATCACAGTGGTCTTGACCTTGGGGTTGACGATGGCCATGAGCGACAGCGCCTGCACCACGTCCGGGCAGTTGTGGCAGGTCAGGCTCATGTAGACCTCGAAGTTGAAGTCTCCATCCAGCGCCTTGATGGAGTCGATCACATCCTGCTCGACCTTGGGTGGGTGGCCACCCGTCCACAACAGGGCCAGCACCAGCGAGGTGAATTCATGGCCCAAGGGCAGGCCGGCAAAGCGCAGGCTGTTGGTGGCGCCCACGCGCTGCAGGCTGAAGGATGGCTTGCGTGCATCGTTGCCGTCGGTGCGCAGGGTGATCTTGTCGCTGCGCAGCGATTGGATGGTCGTCAGCAGCTCGCGCATGTCGCGCGCCGTCTCGCTGTCGTCCAGGGAAGCCACCAGCTCAAACGGCTGCTGCACGCGCTCCAGGTAGGCGGCGAGTTGGGTCTTGAGTTGTTCGTCGAGCATGGTGGTGTCCTTTGAAATTCGAGTTGTGGTGTCTGGGAGGGTGACGCCAAAAAGGCTGCAGTTCAAGCCTGCTTGTCAACGTCCGGGCGTAAAAAAGCCGGACGGCATGGCGCGATGGCGCCATGACGCTGTCCGGCTTTGGAGGAGCCGTGGATTAGATCTTGCCAACCAGGTCCAGCGAAGGCGTCAGCGTCTTGGCGCCTTCCTTCCACTTGGCGGGGCAGACTTGGCCAGGGTTGGCGGCGGTGAACTGGGCAGCCTTGAGCTTGCGCAGGGTTTCCGACACGTCGCGGGCGATTTCGTTGGAGTGGATTTCCAGGGTCTTGATCACACCATCGGGGTTGATCACGAACGTGCCGCGCAGTGCCAAGCCCTCTTCAGGAATGTGCACGCCGAAAGCGTTGGTCAGCTGGTGCGTTGGGTCGCCGACCAGGGGGAACTTGGCCTTGCCCACGGCGTCGGACGTTTCGTGCCACACCTTGTGCGAGAAGTGGGTGTCGGTGGTCACGATGTAAACCTCGGCACCGGCCTTTTGGAATTCAGCGTAGTTGTCGGCAGCGTCTTCGATTTCGGTGGGGCAGTTGAAGGTGAAGGCTGCAGGCATGAAGATCAGCACGGACCACTTGCCCTTGAGGGACTGCTCGGTCACTTCGATGAATTCACCCTTGCCGCCACGGTTGACAAAAGCGGTGGTCTTGAAGGGCTGAACTTGCGTATTGATCAGGGACATTGCTGTTTCCTTTGTGGTTGGTTGCTGAACAGGACTGAAGTTTAGGCATTTCCAAGTCATCAATCCAATTAATTGATTACATCGAATCAATTGCCAATTACTATACAACGCCCTGTGCGACCTCCCGATGACAACCCTGGTGCGCCGCGGGGCACACAGGATGTGAACGCGAACGCCTCTCAGCATCACACGCAGCCCGCGCCACAGCAGGGGCTTGCCTTGCGCTCCAAGATATTGGTCAAAGACGGCTATCGCGCTTTAACGAATAGCGCCGAAAGCTCACTAATTCATAGCAAAGGCCTGATTCACAAGCTCCAAACACTGCTGATTTGCTCCGTGAAGAGCTCTAGACCCCGCCAGTGGTGACGATTGCCACGCTTTGCCTGCGCAACACCGTGCGCCTGCACCTGCTGATGCCGCTGGATGCGGGTGTGGGCTGCCCTGCTATAGCTTTCGCTCGTACGGGAGCGGCGCGGTAGTGCGGGTGACGAACGCGTAGAGCCACAGGATTCAGCGCTGCGCGAACGCCGCGCGTTGGAGCCGGACCCACCGATTAGTTGTGACTGGCAAGCCCACCAATCGCCTTGTTCACATCCACGCTCAGGATGCGCGGGTCCCGTTGAGCAAACAGCTTTTCAAGCTGTGGCCTGGTGATAAAAAGGTACACCAGCCCCATGTGCGCATCGACCTCTGAAAGCACGGGCAACGCCTCCACACCGGCAGCTTTGAGAATCTCGTCCAACGCGCGGGTGTTGGCATCCATCTGGTAGCGGCGCGCCTTGGGGCTTTGGTGAGGCAAGTGTGTGTAAGTCACGCCACCTCGCAGAAGGATATGGATTTCCGCACGGCCTTCACGCGCCGCAACGCGCAGCGCGTCCTCATGCCAGATGGCCGACGGCTCGCGCACAAAACCACGCGGCCGCACCGCCCGCACATGCACGCTTTCCACCAATCCAAAAAACGCCACCCGATCAATTTTGGCCTGCACCACAGGCGCGAGCTGGGGGTTCTGCCTGCGGTCGATACCCTTGATGTGCTGCGCAAACGGCTCGGTAAGCAGGCGGTCCAGCACTTCGTTCACTTCCGAGGGGCCGTCAAAGCGGGTGCTGCCGTCGGGCAGCAGGGTATACGGCGGCTCTTCGGTGGCCAGTACCAAGTCCACCTCTACGGTGGGTGAGGCGACGAGCGCATCGTCGATCGCTTCGAAGCTGCCATCACCGGCACGTTCACGCCCCCAGCTCCGGCCCGTTGGATCAATGGAAAACTTTTCGGCCAATGCGGTGCGTGAAAGCATGGCGATGCCCGCCGAGTCGGTATAAAACCCAATCCACCCCAATCCGTTGTTCCTGCGGCCAGTGGGAAAAGCGGAATCGCCCAATTCCGCATACAGCCGATCGGCCAAGGCCTGCAGCCGCAATGTCTGTTCTTCTGACCGCGTGCGCCAGGCGCTGCGATCGAGGGTCACCATGACCCGCACCCAGCCGGTACGCTGAACTTGCTGTTGAAGCATTGCAAGTTCATAGGGATGAATCTCCGCCGCAGTGGCTTGGAAAGCCACTGCGGCCAGGGCCGCCAACAGGCTTGCGGCGCGCCCCCGGATGCGTGCCATGCCAACCGAAGGGAAATAGGGGAAATGGATTGGTGGTGCCATGTTGTGCTCCCGAATTGCGCCGCTTGCTCAGTGCCACATATGTCGAACGGTGTGGCGTCTTGCAAATGAGCCACGTTTGCACTGGTGCAACAACCATTTTTTGACCATTGAGTGCGCATACACAGGCGGCACCATGCTTCTTCCTGAACGCGAACACCTCTCAACATCAAACGCAGCCATTGCGTAACCGCAGGGGTTTACCTTGCGTGGGTTGATGCAGGTCACGACAATGCGTGTCGCATCAATTCACAAACCAGAACAAGGAGTCCCCATGAAAGGTGACGCACAGGTCATTGGCCATCTGCAGGCCCAGCTCAAGAACGAACTCACCGCCATCAACCAGTACTTCCTGCACTACCGCATGCTCAAGCACTGGGGCTTCGACAAGCTGGCGAAGAAGGAGTATTCGGAATCCATCGGCGAGATGAAGCATGCCGACTGGCTCATGGACCGCATCTTCACGCTGGACGGCCTGCCCAACCTGCAGGACCTGGCCAAGATTCAGGTCGGCGAAGACGTGCCAGAGATCCTGGCCTGCGACCTGCGCGCCGAACAAGGCGCCCAAGCCACCATCAAGGATGGGATCGCCCACTGCGAAAGCGTGCGTGACTATGTATCGCGCGACCTGCTGCAAAAGATCCTGGACGACACCGAGGAGCACATCGACTTCCTCGAAACCCAGATTGATCTGATCGGCAAAGTGGGTCTGCAGAATTACCTGCAGTCGCAGATGGGCGATGTGGAGTAAGGCCACGGATCGCCAGATCGGTCCACGAAAGCGGGCAGAAAAATCAAAACGGGCTTCGGCCCGTTTTTTTGTGCCTGCGCGCTGCAGCTTGGAAAATATTTCTCCCCGATAGCAATGCCCCCTGCGATCACGGGTTGTTGCAAGTGCACATCAACGGAAGAAAATTCCCGCAACACAAATGCGAATGCTTCTCAACAAAAGTAGAATGTCAGCCTACCACCAGCGGCCGGGTTCAGTGACACCCTGATTCCCGAGCCCGCCAGCAAGCCAGTCAGCCCGGCTCCAGCCGCCCGTTGCAGCCAGCGTTTGTGCGTTTTGTACCCACACACCTGTCTGGAGCTCTTTGCTGATGCCGCACCGTACGACCCGCCCCTGCCTTGCGGGGCCCTTGCCCACATACACCCCCGGGTCTCCCCGGGCCCTGCCATGAAGGCCACCCGCGTCAATGGACGCTACCGGCTGGCCATCACCTCCCGCGCCGTGGCGGCGATAGGGGGCGGCTACGCACTGGCGGCAGGCTTCTCGGCGGCGCTGTCGCTCCTGCTAGCGCAATGCATGCCCCGCGTGGAGGCTGTGCTCACGGCCACCATGCTCTCGTGGGTGGTGTATGCCACCGCCGCTGGCTGGGCTTTTTACACACGCACCGCCTGGGGCGCCTGGGGTGGCACGCTGCTGCCCGCACTGGTGCTGGGCGCCTGCGCCGCGGCACCGCATTGGATGAAGGCCGCGGCATGACCAGCGGCACACTCCTCTCCCGTCCACCGGCAGAACGTGCCCCCGCAGCCACCGTGGCCAACACTGCGTCTGAAGCAGCACGCTCAACCAAGAAGCCCAAGGCGCCCAACGACCGCGAAGGATTCCGCCAGGCCATGTCTTGGCTGCACACCTGGGCCGGATTGATCCTGGGCTGGCTGCTATTTGCAATCTTCCTGACCGGCACGCTGTCGTTCTTCAAGAACGAGTTCAACCTGTGGATGCGCCCCGAGATGCATGGGCTGCAGCCGGTGGATGCCACCGATCCGCAGGTGGCGCAAAAGGCCCTGGACGCGCTGGTACTCAGGGTGCCCAACGTCACGCAGTGGATCATGCACCTGCCCGACGACCGCGACCCTGCCGTCAACATCCTGTGGCGCGACACGGGCAATGGCCGCTTCGAGACGCTGCGCATGAACCCGCAGACCGGCGAGGCCATCGACGCGCGCCAGACCATGGGCGGCGACTTCTTCTACCGCTTCCACTTCGAGCTGCGTACCGCGCAAAAGGGCCGCTGGACTATCCAAGGCCGCTGGGTGGTGGGCGTGGCCACGATGCTGATGTTTGTGGCGCTGATCACTGGCGTGATCACACACCGCCGCATCTTCAAGGACTTCTTCACCTTCCGCCCTACCAAGGGCGGGCAGCGTGCCTGGCTGGATGCGCACAACATCAGCGGCGTGCTGGTGCTGCCGTTCTATCTGATGATCACCTTCAGCGGGCTGATGATCTTCCACACGCTGTACATGCCTGCGGGCATTGCCGCCAACTACAAGAACGAGAAAGGCGTGGACTCCAACGCGTACTTTGCCGACCTGCAGGGCGAGAAGCCCGAAAGCCGTCCCCGCCGGGGTGCGGGCGACAAGGTGGAACCCCTGCCCGCCATCAACCTGCAGCCCATCATCGACGCGGCCACCACCCGCTGGCAGGGCGGGCGCATCGGCAGCGTGCAGGCGCGCCGCGATGCCAACGGCCGGGCCGTGGTGGAGGTAACGCGCCACGAAGGCGACCGCCTGCAGTACCGCCCACCGCGCCTGCTGTTTGATGCCACCACCGGCCAATGGCTGGACCAGGCCGATGCCACCGGCCCCGCCGTCAAGACCTATGGTGTGCTGTATGGCCTGCACATGGCGCGGTTTGCCGATGTGGGCCTGCGTTGGGCGCTGTTCGGTTTTGGGGTGCTGGGCAGCCTGATGATTGCCACGGGCATGGTGCTGTGGTCGGTCAAGCGCAGCCTCAAGTCGCAGACACAGGCCAGCCGCCAAGGGGCGGCCAAAACGACCAGTAACATAACCAGCACCGCGCCCGCTGCGCACCCCAGAGCGCCGTTTGGCGAGCGCCTGGTGGCTGGCATCAACATCGCGACGCTGGCCGGGCTGCCGCTGGCGTGTGGCGTGTACCTGGCCGCCAACCGCCTGATCCCTGTGGGCATCGAGGGCCGAGCGGATGCAGAGCTGGCCTGGTTCTTCAGCGCCTGGGGCATCACGCTGCTGTGGGCGCTGGCCTGCGCGGTGGTGCGCCCGCACCGCCTGGGCTGGACGGTGCCGCTGGCCGCTGCGGGCCTGGTGTGGGTCGCGCTGCCGCTGATCAACGCGCTGACCACACACACCCACCTGGGCGTGAGCCTGCCCGCGCGCGAATGGGTGTGGGCCAGCATGGACCTGTCGTTTTTGGCCACCGGGCTGCTGCTGGGCTGGCTGGCGTGGCGTGTGCGCCCTGGTCGCACGCCCCGGCGCGGTGCACCTGCACGGAGTGCGCGACCCGCGCGGCCCGCCCCGTCGGTGCCCGTGGCGCCCGCCGAAACCTCCACCTCGGGAGCCTGAGCCATGTCTGCCTTTCTTCTGTGCTTTGCCGCCTGGTCGGCCATTGCGCTGGGCATGGATCGCCACCACGAAGACGCCCTGGGCCAGGAAGGCGCCGCGCGCCGCCTGGTGGCGTTGCGCCGCTCGGGCTGGCTGCTGCTGGTGCTTTCGCTGTGGCTGGCAGCAGCGCACCCTCCGGGGGGCGTGCCTGCATCCCTGGGCGTAACGGCATGGACCGTGGCCCTGTCGGTGGCCGCCGTGGCGGTCACGGCCACCGTCACCTGGCAGCCCCGGCGCACGCCTGAACTGGCTGGCGCCGCCCTGCTGGCGGGCCTGCTGGCGCGGGCGCTGGGGTGGTGATGGCCAGGCTCCACGCTCCCGCAGCCTTGCGCTGAGCCCGCTCGGGCTCGATCTCGCTTTTCTGTTTTCACGGCCCCACCACATCCCAGACAGCCGGCCTTTGCGGCGCGCGCCAGGCCACGAGGTGCAAGGGCTTTTCGCCAACCGCGTTGCGCTCACTCCAAGGAAAACCATGCACGCTTACACACCAACCCCCTATCGCCTCCACCCGCTGGTGGCCGCCCTGCTTGCCACGCTGTGTGGCACGGCACTGGCGCAGACGACGGCGCCGCCCGCTGCAGTTGCGCAGACCACGCCGCAGACGCTGGGCGAGGTCACCGTGCAATCCAGCGCGGACGACGACGGCTATTCGCCCGCCGCCGCCAGCACGGCCACCAAGGGCAGCGCGCCGCTGCGCGATGTGCCCCAGGCCGTGAACGTTGTGCCCGCGCAGCTCCTGCGCGACCAGGGTGCGCGTTCCATGGAAGACGCGCTGCGCAACGTGCCCGGCGTGGCCATGAGCCACGGCGACGGCCAGCGCGACCAGGTGGTGATACGCGGCTTTACCGCCATCGCCGACCAGTTTGTGGATGGCGTGCGCGACGATGCGCTGTACTTCCGTGACCTGGCCGACATCGAGCGTATGGAAGTGCTCAAGGGCCCTGCCGCCGTGCTGTACGGGCGCGGATCGTCGGGTGGCCTGATCAACCGCGTGACCAAGAAGCCCAAGTTTGGCGAGACCTCGGGCGAGGCATCGCTGGGCCTGGGCAATTTCGACTACCGCCGCGCCACGGCCGACGTGAATGTGGGCATCAGCGACACCGCCGCCTTCCGCATCAACGCCGCCGTCGAAGACTCGGGCAGCTACCGCGACCAGCAGTTCGTCAAGCGCCACAATTTCGCGCCGTCGCTCGCGCTCAAGCTCGCGGCGCAGACCGACCTGCTGCTGCAGTACACCAACGCGCGCGACAAGCGCCTGACGGACTTCGGCATTCCCGCACTCAATGGCCGCCCCGTCAACGTGCCCACGAGCACCTACTACGGCTCCAGCAACGCCGCGCAGGACGACACCACCACCAGCACCATGCAGTCGTTCGCGGCCACGCTGAACCACCGCTTCAACGACGACTGGTCGGTGCGCAACGTCACGCGCCTGTACGACTACACGCTGGACCGTTACAACACCTTACCCGGCGGCACCACCGACCCGGTGAACCTGACGGTGGGCCGCACGCGCTCGTTCATCCTGCGCGATGAAAAAGGCTTCTTCAACCAGACCGACGTCACCTGGCGCAACCAGCTCGGCGGCTTGAAGCAGGAGTGGCTGATGGGTGTGGAACTGGGCCAGCAAAAGAAACGCTCCGAGTCCGTCACCGGTGGCGCAGACCGCGTGCCACTCCTCAACCCCGGCAACCGCCCTGCTCCCGCCATCCCAGCGGCCAACTACAACGCCGACAGCGCCATCCCCAGCCACACCACGCAAGACACGGCCGCGCTGTACTGGCAAAACCAGATCACGCTGGCGCCCCAATGGAAGGCGCTGGTGGGCGCCCGCTACGACGTCTTCGGGCAAGAGACCACGTTCGACCGCAAGCTCGCAACGCTCTCGCGCACCGACAAAAAGTTCAGCCCTCGCGCGGGCCTGGTGTGGCAGCCGAGCGATGTGGTGTCGTACTACGTGTCGTACAGCAAATCCTTCCAGCCCTCGGCCGAAGCGTTTGCGCTGGCCGCCAACAACACCGGCGCCGAACCAGAGATCACCGAGAACAAGGAAATCGGCGTCAAGCTCGACCTGCTGGACGGTCGCCTCAATGTCACCGGCGCGCTCTTCAACCTGGAGCGCACCAACATCAAGAACACCGACCCCGCCAACCCTGGACGCCAGATCAACGTGGGCACCCAGCGCACCAACGGCCTGGAGCTGACCGCCAACGGCCGCCTGCCCGGCCGCTGGGACGTGAGCACCGGCTACGCCTGGCTGGACGGCCGCATGACGAAGTCACTGGCCACCACCACATCCACACAGCTGCCCACCGCCGCCATCGCCGCCCAAGGCAAGGTGCCCGCACTCACGCCGCGCAACTCCGCCTTCCTGTGGGCCATGAAAGACCTGGGCCACGGCCTGCGCGTGGGCGGCGGCGTGAACTATGTGGGTGCGCGCTTCACCTCGCTGACCAATCTGGTCACCCTGCCCGGCTACACCACGCTGGACGCGGCCCTGCAGTACACGCTGGGCCAGTGGGATGTGGACGTGAACATCAAGAACCTGGCCAACCGCAAGTACTACGTGTCGGCCCACGGCAGCAACGACAACCTGATCCTGCCCGGCTCGCCGCGCGCTGTGCAGGTGACGCTGCGCACGCGGTTCTGACGCTGCGCCTGCAGGCGCAGCACGCAATTTGAAGAATTTTTGGCTGCTAGCGCTTGATGGATAAGCGCTAGAAGCTATCGATTTCATAGCAAATATCAAACACCGAGGAGGAGAAGCACTATGCAAATACACCCACTGGCCTTTGCCGCCCTGATGGTCGCCGTGGCAACGGCGCAAGCACAGACCAGCTCCAGTCCCACCACGGGCAACCCCACCACGGCAGCGCTGCCCGAAGTGAAGGTGACCGACGAGGCCAACAGCGCGGCGACCGAAGGCTCGGGCCAGTACACCGCCCGCGAAGTCAGCGTAGGCAAGCTCCAGCAGGCACCGCGCGAGACGCCACAGTCCCTCAGCGTGGTCACGCGCCAGCAGCTGGATGACCGCAACCTGACCAAGGTGGAAGACGCCATCAAGCTGAGCACCGGCATGACGGTCACGCGCTTTGATGGTGCGGGCAACTACAACACCTTCCAGGCGCGCGGGTTCGATCTGGGCTCCATCCAGCTCGATGGCGTTCCGATCCCCCAGGGCAACTACAGCACGCTCGACACGGCCATGTATGACCGCATCGAAGTGCTGCGCGGCCCGGCCGGCCTGCTGCAGGGCGCGAGCGAGCCCGGCGGCACCGTGAACCTGGTGCGCAAGCGCGCCCCGGCCAAGCTGGCCATTGGCGCCGATGCGGCGGTGGGCTCCTTCGGCCTGCGCCGGGGCACCGTAGACGTGGGCGGCGGCCTCAACGCCGAAGGCACGATCCGCGCGCGCGCCGTCGCGGTGGTGGAAGACAAAGACAGTTTTGTAGACACCCTGTTCAACAACAAGCGCCTGGGCTACGGCACGCTGGAATGGGACATCGCGCCCTCCACCACCGTGTCGGTGGGCGCGGCGCAGCAGCGCGTGCACGCCGCCATCGACCAGGGCCTGCCCACCTATGCCGATGGCCGCCTGGCCGACCTGCCCCGCAGTGCCTTTGCCGGCCTGCGTGCCAACCGCCAAGACCTGGAGACCACCGACGTTTTCGCAGAGCTGGAGCACCGGCTGGATGGGGGCGGCTTGGTGCGCCTGTCCGCGCGCGACATCGACCGCACGGCGTTCTACCGCTCGGCCCGCGCCAACAGTGCCCTGGCCGCTGACGGCAGCTTCACCATGGAAACCGTGGACGGCGACTTTCACGTGCGCACCCGCAACTACGACGCCTTCCTGGCCACACCGGTGCAGGTGGCAGGCCGCACCCACAAGCTGCTGGTGGGCGCGAGCCATAACGAGGGCAAGAGCTGGGACGGCAACTACGCCTACGGCCCCAGCGTACCGTTCAACCTGCTGCAGCCCCACTACGACCTGGCCTACCCAGACATCCGGCTACCGGGCTTCACCTCGATCGTCACGCGCCGCGAGAACGCGCTGTACGGGCAGGCGCAGATCGGCCTGACCGACACGGTCAAGCTGCTGGCAGGCGGGCGTCTGTCGTGGGCGGAGGTGGTGACGCGCAGCACCAGCACGGGCGCAGTCACCGCATCGGCAGACCCCGGCCGCCAGTTCGTGCCGTCGCTGGCTCTGATGTGGGACTTCCACCCGCAGTACACCGGCTACGCCAGCTATGCAGAGACCTTCGTGGTGCAAAGCCAGCTCAACGCGGCCAAGCAATTGCTTGCCCCACGCACAGGCAAGCAAGTGGAGCTGGGCGTGAAGGGTGAGTTTTTGCACAAGCGCCTGCAGGCCCATGCAGCGCTGTTTCGCATCATTGACGAGAACCGCGCCATCACCGACCCGGTGGTG
Source organism: Acidovorax sp. GW460-11-11-14-LB4 (assembly GCF_059423685.1). Classification (NCBI taxonomy): domain Bacteria; kingdom Pseudomonadati; phylum Pseudomonadota; class Betaproteobacteria; order Burkholderiales; family Comamonadaceae; genus Acidovorax; species Acidovorax sp. GW460-11-11-14-LB4. The sequence continues at coordinate 60,059 of NZ_JBWKYJ010000020.1, forward strand.
GCAAACGCCTACATCGCCGGCGGCAAGGTGCGCGCACAAGGCTTCGAAACCGAGGTCAGCGGCCAGCCCCTGCCCGGCTGGGACATCGTGGCGGGCTACGCCTACAACGACACCCGCTACCTCCAGGCCCCCGTGGCGCAGCAGGGCCAGGTGTTCAGCCCCATCACGCCGCGCCACAGTGTGAACCTGTTCACCCGCTATGCCTTCACCAGCCCGGCGCTGCGCGGCTTCAGCGTGGGCGGCGGCATGACCTACCGCAGCGAGTTCTTTGCGCAAAGCGGTGCGTTGCGCATCAACGCACCGGGCTACGCAGTGTTCAACGCCCAGGTGGGCTACCAGATCAACGACCACCTGTCTCTGAACCTGTCGGTGGACAACCTGCTGGACAAGACCTACTACGAGAAGGTGTCAGGCATTTCGCGCCAGAACTTTTATGGCGAGCCCCGGCGTGTGACGGTGGCGCTCAAGGCGCGGTATTGAGGCGGGACGAGGGAAAAGACATAGGCATCGGTGAAGATGCCATGCACCTTGAGCCGATTCCGCGCGAGGCACTCTCGCACTGCGCCCGACCGCTCGGCCAGGCTGAGACTGGGTGTGTTGTGCTGGGCCACGACGATTTCAACGCGGCTCAGCTTGAGCTCTGCAAAGGCGAACTGACTGAGTGCCTGAACGGCGGCGAGCGCTGCGCCTTGGCGCTGCCAGGACTGGCGGACCCAGTAGCCCAGGTTGCAGAAGCCGTTGACTAGGTTGAATTGATTGAGGCCGCAGCCGCCCACAAGGGTATTGGACCCGGCGTCGAAAATGCCGAACTCGTAGCTGGAACCGCGCTCCCACTCGGCCTCGCAATGCGCAAACCAGGACGCAGCATCGGCGGTTGAGTAATTGGGATGGGCCCAGGGCATCCACTTCCCGACGGTGGCAGTGGACTCCAGAACAGCCTCGACGAAGGAGGGGAGATCGGATTCAGCGAACGGACGGAGCTCGAAGCGACCGGAGGCAAGCATGGGGCAGGAACTGCAGAGGTTTAACGTCGAAGCTGACCGGAACGCAGCGCCTTGCGATAGCGTTTGAGGTTCTTCGCCTTGCGTCCCGTCGGAAACTGAGTTAACTCCATGCCGCAGCCAGCGACCGCCAGCGCCGCAATCAGGTCGGCCGGAAAATGGTCAGACTGTACGACCACATCGCGCATAGCGATCCCAAAGTCCAAAGTCGCGTGCTCCACGCCTGCGACTTCGCTCATGTTCTTCAAAATGCTTGAATGGGCACGGAGAAACTGGATTGCGTCGGCCTGCTGCTGCTCCAGGTCTTCAAACTCAGCGTCACTCACCACCAAGGTCAGCCCAGAAGTCACTGCAGGCCGACTATTCGGCCGGGAACTGCGCGGCACACCGCGCCGCCAAACGTTGCACGGTTCAACCGGACTCAGCGCGACGAGGCTTTCCACATCAGCCTCACGGCCCACAAAGTGAAGGATGCAACCCATACGATTTAAGGTTTGAGAAGAGCGCTGGCACTGGGGACTGAAAAATTTGGTGCCCAGCGATTGACTACACGGATTTCACAGGTCTTCCATCGTAAGAAGATGGTTGATGTGCGCAAAAAATACCCACGGCTACCCATCCACATCTTCGCCACGCACAGCAGCAATCTCGCCAAACTCGGACTGCAACGCATTGCGAATCAGCGCGGGATAAGCAAACCAGTAGTGCCGACGAACCGCATCACGAACGAACTCCGCTCCAAACATCTCACTGAAATGGCGCTGCTCCCACACGGCAAGCCGGCTGCGATCATCCGCCAACAACGACCTGCGGTGCCGGGTCATCAGGCGTTTGAGAGTACCTCGGTCTGCTATCCCAAACCTGCGTAGCTCTGGCAACAAGTCCTCGTACAGCACCATGTCCTCCACGTAGTCGTTTTTCGGCGGAAAGATGCCACTCATGACCTGTCGCACCAGTTCAGCGTTCAGCAACTGAAGCGATGCTCTCTTTCTTGCGGAAACGTGCTTTTTCATGGATTCGGCAACTTACTTTTCAGGATTGGATGAATCGGAGAGGGCGACGCGTGCTCGCGAAGCCTTGCACAACAAGCTGCGGGCTCCTTCGACGAACCCGCTCCGCATCATGGGGGCGTCCCGCCTTTCTTGTGCACCTTGAAACTTTCATCAAGGTAGACCGTAGAACTCGTCATGCCGTAGCCTTCGCAGACAAACCCGTTCAAAGGCAGCACGCCAGGCGCATCGGTGAGCCGGCCTCTCACTTCCTTGTACTTCTTTCCCACACGCCGTGAATGAATGGCGGCGTTGGTCAGGTAGTTGAGACTCACTCGGTAAGAGGAGTTGCTGGAATAGTCTTCGTCATCCTGTTGCTCGCCGATGTGTTCCAGGTCTTCGGTCTTGGCGTTGTAGCGGAACTGCAGCGTGAAGCCCGAGAACCGAGCGGCGTCTGCGTAGTAGACCGCCTGAACGAACAACGAATTGTTTTTGATGTCCAGGTTGTAGAACTTGCTGGGGTGGCAGAACTCGCCGGACACCGAGAGCACCTGATAGCTGCCATCTGCCCTTCCGGTCAGGACAAGCAACCGCTCCTCTCGCTGGCCTTCTCCTTTGTGCCTTGTCAGCAACAGGGCCAGGTCGGGAACGCCGTCGCCGTTCAAGTCGCCTTCTGCAGTGGTCCAGACAAAATCGGAATGCCGAAACTCGAGGGGTATTGCGAGCCGGGCCCTTTGCTCTGCGGATGTGTTTCCGTCTGCGGCATGTGCATTGCCCGTGCACAGCATGGCCAGAATAGCGGGCCCGAGCAAGGCAGCCCTGTGCAGCGCCCGACACAAGGCACCCATGCAAGCCGCAGATGCGTGCGCGGCAGGCTGAACGGCGCGGGATATCGTGGACACGGAACTCTCCTGAAAGCGGCTCGCAACCTGGTTTTGAAGTCGATGCACTGGTTTCAAACGCATGTGTGAATGCCTGCAAAACCAACGCGTTGTGGCGATGGGAATATAGCCTGCAGACTCAAACCACGCCCTGCATCCGCAGCCCCTGTGCGCAAAGCCATCCCTCCCACAAAGCGCCTGATGGGCAGCAGGCGGAGCCGATTTCGCAACACCCTTACCCCCACGTAGTCACGAATAAAAACAATTCCCATTTGCAATGTAAAATTAGGTTTCCGCAAGCCACAGCCCTCCCCCGGAGCCTTTTTTGAACAGGCCTCCCGGCTGCAGCCAGCACCCACCGTCTTCCGATGTTTCCGGGTTGTCTGGCTTGATGAACCACTTTTTCGCCTTTTCTGTTGCGACAGCGCGCTCCGTGCCGTGGGCGGCGCTAGCGGTGGTGCGACTGCCCGACTGCCCCTGCCAACCCACCCCCACGCCATGCTGAGC
>NZ_JBWKYJ010000021.1:0-62524 GCF_059423685.1 Acidovorax sp. GW460-11-11-14-LB4
CGCAGCCCTCTTGCGAGGGCGGCGACGCCGCGCTGCCGGACCAACTGTGCATAACTGCGTGCTGTGCATAACGCTGCTTATGGAGAGCTCTCCATAAGCAGCGGTTGCCGTCGCTCGTCCTGCCGCTATGGAAGTCCGCTGACGATCTCTCATCGGTCGTTCGGAGTAGTGGGCCATATTTTTGGATGGAGATAGAGAACACCAATCTATTAGCTCCTCACATGGCTTGCGCTTTCAAGCCAGCTTAAGCAGGTCCGCGAGGTCCATAGGCGGCTCGATAAAACGTTAAGAGCCTCTTAGCATGCAACTCGCCAAGCATGATCGCATCGGCATAGCCTTACATGCCTTGGCGACTGCCGCTCTCGATCTTGACGCCCGGTTGATTTTTGCGAATGGGCTTGACCTTCTCGTCGTGACAAGGTTCATAGTCAAAACATGAATCAACTGAAGGAGGCTCACATGGTCCGTTTCAATGTTCCTGACATGACGTGCGGTGGTTGCGCCCAGCGCATTCGTCGAGCAATAGCTCAGGCCCCAATGCCGGCGGGTGTCGAAGTAGAAATCGATGTGGCCGCGCGGCAGGTCCGCGTTCCTGGGCAAGCCGAAGACGACACTGTGGAGCTTGTTCGCTCCGCAATTGAGCGTGCCGGATACAAAGCAGACGCCGTGGTGGGGACTTCATCGGGCCGAACAACCGGTGGCTGCTGCTGTGCGTCTCGGTCCACAACCTCTGTTGATGTGAATCAAGGCGCTGCGAACCGTACGTCGTCATGCTGCAATTGAACCTACAAGGAGACCATCATGCGTCTGAATATCGTCGCTGGGCTGTTGACAACCCTTTTCGTGGCGGGATGTGCCATCGCGCAATCTCCAAAACCTACGGACGAACACGCAGGCCACCACCCCGGTGATGCGCAGAGCGGTGGCGTAGCCACCCAGTCTGCCCCGACAGCTACTACCCCGCCAGCACCGGACGCCTTTGATCGTCAGATGAAGGCGATGCAGGAAATGCACAAAAAAATGCAGGCGGCCAAGACTCCCGCCGAACGTTCTGCTCTGATGGACGAGCACATGAAGCTCATGCAGTCCGGCATGGCCATGATGGGTGCTGGTAATTCTGGTGGCATGGGTATGGGGATGATGCAGCAAGGGGCGCAGGCCAAACCTGCCGCACCTGCAGCCTCTGGAAACTCGGGCATGGGAGGCGGCATGATGGGCATGCACGCTCAAATGGAGCGCCGCATGGCCATGATGGAACAGATGATGCAAATGATGGTGGACCGCCAAGCGGTCATGCCATCCAAGTGAGAACCGCACGAACAAGTGGCACGTCAATGAAATAGAAGGTACGCCGACGGCTTCCTCCGTCACCAGGCCCGCGTTTCGTATTGGTACTGCGCCGGCGTCAGAGACCGGCTTTTGTTCGGCAGATGCGGCCAGCGCGACTTTCATCAGAACCAACGCGGCTGAGAAAACCAACCCATGCGAAGTCGCGCCTGTGTGTTTCCCCGGCAGTTACGGGGTATCTGCGGATCCGGCTACAACGCGCCCGCTCTATTTCCCCACTTGCAACCCTTTCAAGGGGGAGGGACCAGACGCTCGCATCGGCTCGCCCGAGTGCGAACTGTGGCCGCTGAAAAATAGCATTCGCCATATAATCTAATAATCGTTGGATTAAAAGATCATGAATGCTCGAACGTTGAAAGACCTGCTATACGAGCAGGTTGCCCGCATCGGAAAGTCCCTCTCAAGCCCAAAACGGCTAGAGCTGTTGGAGCTGCTTGCCCAAAGCGAGAAATCGGTCGAGACCTTGGCCTTGCAGGCTGGTATCGACTTGCGCCTGGCCAGCGCGCATCTCAAAGCACTGCGGGAAGCCCGTCTGGTGGCAACCCGGCGCGATGGTCGGCACATCTACTACCGCCTCAGTGGTCAAGACGTGTCTCAACTGTGGGTCGCCCTGCGGGAGACCGCTGAGGAGCACTTGGTCGAGCTGCGGGTTGCTCTGGGGCAGATGACGTCTCAACCGGATACCTTGGTATCGGAGGGACGGGAGAGCCTGCTGGAAAAAGCACGGCACGGAGAGATCGTCGTGATCGACGTACGCCCTTCCAGCGAATTCAACGCGGGGCATTTGCCTTTTGCGCGCTCTATGCCGCTGGATGAGCTGGAAAAGCGTCTGGCTGATCTGCCTGCGGATCGCACCATCGTCGCTTACTGCCGGGGGCCTTTCTGCCTCATGTCTGACGAGGCAGTGCAACTGCTGCGCGCCCGTGGCTTCGTAGCCAGAAAGATCAGTGACGGTGTCAGCGAGTGGGCTGCCAGCGGCCTGCCCATCGAAACCTCCGCGCAGTGAGGCCATTGAGTCGGCCCTCAAAGCGAACTGATCGCCTGGACAGCAAAGGCCGACAAGTTCTCGTTTTTTAGGGAGGCACCTATGTTCTTCAAGCAACTGGCGACCAAGGAGTCCTCCTTGTCGTACTTTTTCGGCTGCGCTGGACAGGCCAAGGCCATCGCGGTCGACGTAGTGGCTGGCGACGAGGATTGGTTCATGCAGGCGGCCCGTGAAGCCAATGTCGAAATCACCCACGTCATCGACACCCATGTCCACGCCGATCATTACTCGGGTGGTCGTTCGTTGGCCCAGAAGGTTCATGCCCCCTATTGCCTGCACGAATCCAATCACGGTCAGGTGCAGTACGACTTTCTGCCATTGCAGGACGGACAGCTGCTCGATGTCGGCAATGTCAAAGTCAAGGTTCTGCACACGCCAGGGCATACGCCGGACAGCCTGTGTCTGCTGGTCACCGACAAGCGGCGCGGTGAGGCTCCCTGGTTCGTCGTGACCGGTGACACCCTATTTGTTGGCGCCATTGGTCGGCCTGACTTGGCTGGACAGGAGCAGCAGATGGCGGGTGTTCTCTATGACACCTTGCACACCAAGCTTCTGTCGCTCCCTGACGAAATCGAAATCTATCCGGGGCACCAGGCTGGCAGCGCCTGTGGTGCGGGCTTGTCTGGCAAGCCCTCTTCAACGCTGGGATTCGAGAAACGCTGGAATCCGGCATTGACCATGGAGCGCGGCGCCTTCATCAGCTTCCTGACGCAAGAGATTCCCCCGCGACCGGCCGCCATGGATGCGATGGTGCGTTTCAACCTCGGTATGGAGGGCTGAACGATGCACACGGCCACCGTCCGCCTGGGGTTGCGTGAAAACCTGGGCCAGTTCTCTTTGCTGGTCCTGGTCAATGCCTTCGTCGGCGCGATGGTGGGCCTGGAGCGCAGCATTCTTCCGGCCATCGCCGAGCAAGAGTTCCACATTGCGGCGCGGGCGGCGATTCTGTCGTTCATCGTCGTCTTCGGCATCACCAAGGCGCTGACCAACTACTTTGCGGGACGACTTTCCGACCGCTATGGCCGCAAACATGTCCTGGTGGCTGGATGGCTTGTTGCAGCCCCTGTGCCCTTTATGCTGATGTGGGCGCCCGATTGGAACTGGATCGTCGCGGCCAATGTGCTGCTGGGGGTGAGCCAGGGCCTCACTTGGTCTACCACCGTCATCATGAAGATTGATCTTGTGGGGCCCAAGCAGCGTGGCCTTGCGATGGGTCTCAATGAGTTTTCTGGGTACTTCGCAGTGGCGGGCAGTGCGCTCGCCACCGGCTGGCTAGCCTCCCACTACGGGCTGCGCCCGCAACCTTTCTACCTTGGTGTGGCCTATGTCCTGTTTGGCCTGGCGCTCTCGGTGCTGGCGGTCCGCGAGACCCGGCACTATGTGGCCCAAGAAGTGCGCACGCACCATGCCGGCCACGATGTGGCACTGCCCAGCCAGGGGGACATCTTCCGCCGCGCCTCTCTGACCGACAAAAACCTCTCCAGCATCAGCCAGGCAGGCCTCGTCAACAACCTCAACGATGGCATGGCCTGGGGCCTGTTTCCCCTGGTTTTTGCCGCTGCTGGCATGAGCTTGGCGCAGATTGGCACGCTCGCCGCAATCTACCCGGCTGTCTGGGGAATGGCGCAGATTTTCACGGGAGCGCTGTCTGATCGCATCGGACGCAAACAACTGATCGTTTGGGGAATGTGGGTGCAGGCGGTGGGTGTTGCCGTCACCGCGCTGAGTGCAGGCTTTCTGGGATTCGGCTTTGGCGCAGTCCTTCTCGGGCTCGGCACTGCAATGGTCTATCCCACCTTGCTGGCGGCCATCGGAGATGTAGCCCATCCTGCCTGGCGCGCGTCTGCGGTGGGTGTGTACCGGCTCTGGCGCGATCTGGGCTACGCGGTCGGCGCGCTCCTGGCGGGTATCACGGCGGACCTTTTTGGGTTGGCCGCCGCAGTGTGGTTGGTCGCGGCCATCACCTTGCTGTCAGGTGTGATCGCTGCTGTGCGGATGAACGAAACACTCGCTGCTGAAAAAGCATGAGTGAGCACAAGCCGAAGATGCTGGGCTTCAGCTGCCCTCGCTATGATGCGGCCCACAAACAGTCAGGCAGGGTGACCGGCATCAATTGGCGCTGATCTCCATACCAACGCTTGTCACCCCACTGTCTGACCATGCGACGGGCTTGCCCTGGTGCATGCGGGCAATTGCACCAACGATGGCCAGGCCGAGCCCATGGTTGCTTTGCCCATGGCTGCGGGCTGGATCGGCGCGGAAGAATCGATCAAAAAAATGCGGAAGTATCTCGGGGTCAATCATGTCGCCGCAGTTGGTGACGGTGATGAGCACACGGTCCTCTTCCATCGCCTTGAAACCCACTTGAACAATCGAACCCGGCCTTGCGTACCGCGTGGCATTTCCCAGCAGGTTGGACAACGCCCGACGCAGCAGAGGAGCGTCGAAGGCGCCTTGCACGTCTCCTACCACCTTGGCCGTGAGTCCCGCCTCAGCCAGCGACGCCTCGTGGTAGTCCAGAACGTCCGCAGCCAACGACGCAAGGCTTGACACTGGTGCACGGCGCGCACCCACACCGCGATCCGCCTGGGATAGAAACAGCATGTCGTTGACAATGCCCGTCAGGCGATGCAGCTCCTCCAGATTGGATGCGATGACCTCCTGCATGTCCGCTTGGTCGGGGTGCCGGAGTGCCAATTCATTGTTGGCAATCAGCGTGGCCAGCGGTGTGCACAACTCGTGCGCCACATCCGCATTGAAGCCCTCCATCTGTGAATAGGCCTTCTCGATGCGTGCCAACAGTGCATTGAACTGGTCAATTAGTGGCACGAGTTCAAGGGGTTGCTCTCCGCCGTCGAGCCGCTGATGCAGGCTATCCGCAGACAGTGCACGTGTTTGACTGGCAAGCCTTCGCACTGGCGCCAGCCCGAGGTTGACCAGGGAAAATCCTCCCAGCGACACCACGATCGCGCCCCCAATTGCAGCCACGAGCAAAGTGACTGCGAGCCGATGCAGCAACTGGTTGTCGGTTTGTATGTCCAGCGACAGCTGCACGCGCAATACCCTTGACGCCAAGCCATCGACTTGTGCCACTTCGAATTGCCGTTGGCGCAGCACTGTATGCGAGTTCTGGTTCCGAGTGTGCGTGTAGAGCACAACTGCGTCGGACTGCAGAACTTCGAGAGAAAGATCCCCGTGCCCCACCAGAAAGTCATCGAGCTTGTGAGTCAGGTCCTCCGAATCCCGGTGCTCCTTGCCATCCGCCAGAAGGTTCCGGATAACGTTCTCCTTTTGCGCCAGCGTTTCCTCCTGGCGGTCACGAAAATTGAACTCCGTCACCAAGTAGACGGCCAGACAGACCAACCCGAGTCCGGCAAAACTCTGCAGCGCCAGCCACCACGACAGCCGCTGGCGCAACGACCGATGGCGGTCCAGTACCTTCATGCGTTGCGCTCTTCCATGACGTAGCCCATGCCCCTGATGGTGTGAAGCAGTGGTCTCTCAAAAGGAACGTCCAACTTGCTGCGCAGGCGACGTATCGCGACCTCCACAACGTTCGTGTCACTGTCGAAGTTCATGTCCCACACCTGTTCGGCAATCTCGGTGCGAGACAGCACCTCACCGTTGCGCCGTAGGAACAGCGTCAAAAGCAGGAACTCCTTGGATGTCAGATCCAGCCGTTGGCCACTCCTGGAGGCTTTGCGCCGTACCAAGTCCACTTCGAGGTCAGCCAGGCGCAGCTGCGCGGGTTCGGATGTGTCCCTCGCGCCCTGGGTACGCCTGAGCAGGACCTGGATGCGGGCATTCAGTTCGGAAAACGCAAAGGGCTTGACCAGGTAATCGTCTGCGCCGGTTTGCAGTCCCAGTACCCGGTCCTCCACGCTGACCCGGGCCGTCAGCATCAGTACCGGTGTCTGCCTGGATTTACGAAAAGCGGTCAGCAAGCTGAAGCCGTCGATGCCCGGCAGCATGGCGTCGAGCACAAGCAGGTCATGTCCGCCTTCCAGCGCCATGTGCAAACCGTCTACCCCGTTGTGCGCAACATCCACCACGTAACCGACTTCCCCAAGACCCTTTCGCAGGTATTCGGCCAGCTTCACTTCGTCTTCGATGAGAAGAATTTTCATACGCCGATTCTCGAAGAATGTGGGGCGTCCGTAGATTACGAATTTGTCATCTGGCTGTTGGCGCAGTGTCGTGGGCCGCTTTCTAAAGTGCACTCCATGTCGAAAGGCATAGCCGAGGCAAGTCGCCAAAGGCTCACTTGAACCAAGAGACGCACCCATGACTACTCGTAAATCCCTAGATTTTTCACTGGCCGCCCTGATGATCGTCGCCCCTGGCCTGGCCTCTGCCTCGTCGCTGTATCACCCCACGGGTGGTGAAGTCGGCTACACCACACACCCTGATCATGTTCAAAGCACCAAATCCCGTGGTGAAGTGATGCAGTCCGTGGAAGCCGCACGCAAGGATGGAACACTGGCGGTCCTGTCGCGTGGGGGGGCGCTGCCCATCAAGGCAACCGGCCCAGCCAAAACTCGTGACCAAGTGCAGCAAGAGTACCTGGGCATGTCCGCTGCCGAAAAGCAGCGCCTGCAGGAAATGTACGGCGCAGGCGGCTGAGCATTGGCATGCAGTGATCACCGACAGGTACACTCGCCCCGATGCGCCGCGCCTTCCTCATCTGCCTGATGGTGCTGCTGCCCTTCCAGTTTTCCTGGAGCGCGGCGGCAGCAACCTGCATCCATGAGCAATTAGAAGGCACGTCGCACTGGGGCCACCATGAAGCGGAGCACGTGGAAGATGCGTCCGCCGAACCGGGAAGCGATCATGTCTCCCTCGATGGGGAGTCCCTTGGTGGTTCAGTGAATGCGGACCACCATCATCTGCCGGGTGCCTACCCATTCCCCTCACTCTTCGTGCAGCCATTCCTCGTGGGGACTGTCTCCGTATCCCCGCCTGAGCTGAGCGTGGATTTCTCCACAGCAACGACATCAGGACTCGAACGCCCTCCCAAGGCCCTCGCTGAAACTCTTCGGCGGGAAGGGCCTGGGCATGTTTGAACGCTTCTTGACCTAGCAAGGGGGCGAGCGTCGCCCCCCATCTCGCCGAATTCCTCCTGTTTCAGTGATCAGCGGAGAATTCGATGCGATACCCTTTGTTGCCGTTCTTGGGAGCGGCTTTTCTTGTGCCCGTGGCATTTGCCCAGGGCACTCCCCCAATATCTGCACCTGCAGTAGTTCAAATACCTGAGCGGCCAAGCTTGGGCATGGGGCAACTCTCCCTTCGGCAGGCTGTAGAGCAGGCGCTGGCGCACCATCCCGAACTGGCCGTTGCCGATGCTGAAGTGCAAGCGCTGGGCGGCGCGAGCCTTCAGGCCCGCGCACGCCCCAATCCCGAGTTGTCCTTCACACAAGAAGGCACCAAAAGCCCATCGCGCACGACCACAGTGCAGATCAATCAGCCCATAGAGCTGGGTGGCAAGCGGCAGGCCCGTATGACGGCGGCTGAGAGGGCCGCCGAGCTAGCCCGGGCAGACCTGTCTGCGCGCCGCCATGCCATTGCCGCAGCGGTAGTGACGGCATTCTTTGACGTGCTCACCATCCAGGAGCGTCTGCGTCTCGCCGAGGCGGCGCTGGAGTTGTCCCAGAGGTCAAGCCTGGCGACATCGCAGCGCGTGAAAGCTGGCAAATTGTCTCCTGTCGAAGAAACCAAGGCCAAGGTTGCCGAGGCCAATGTGCGCATTGAACTGGCGCAAGCCCGTTCGGAATCCAGTGCCGCCCGTGCGCGCCTTGCAAGCGCAATGGGCAGTCCCCTGGGGCCCCTTGTACTGGAAGGTCGGCTCGACGATTTGCCTCCGATCCAGAACTATGAGGTGTTTCAGGCACAGCTGGATCAATCGCCCGCGTTGCAGCGCGCAGAGATGGAAGTTCGACGCCGGCAAGCCCTTACCGCCGTGGAGAACGCACGGCGCATCTCGGACATCACGGTCAGCCTGGGCGCCAAACGCGATCAGGAGCAAGGCCGTACCCAGGCGGTGATCGGACTATCGATCCCGCTTCCCTTGTTTGACCGCAACGAAGGCAACATCCTGGAAGCCCTCAAGCGCGAAGACAAGGCGCGCTTGGAACTGGCATCCACGCGCATGCAGCTGGAAAGTGAGGCGCTCCAGGCGCGTGAACGCCTGTCCAGTGCCCGCGCGGAAGCACAGTCGCTTGCTGCGGATGTCGTTCCCGGAGCCCAGTCGGCCTATGACGCCGCCACCAAAGGGTTCGAGCTGGGAAAGTTCAGTTTCTTGGAGGCATTGGACGCCCAGCGCACGCTTCTCCAGGCGCGCAGCCAGTACCTCAAAGCCCTTGCAGAAGCCCATCGCGCAAGCGCCGAACTCCATCGAATTTTGGGCACTGACGCGCTGACCAGTGCGCGTTGAACTCCGGAGCACATTCATGACTACCAAACCCAAGAAGCAATGGCTGGCCATCGCGGCCGTCCTCATCGTTACCCTCGTTCTCGGGGCCTTCATCGTCAGTGGGAAGAAGAGTTCCAGCGGTGGTGACGAGCACGGCCACCAGGAAGCAGAAGCTGGCGAGGCACACAAGGATGACGACAAACATGCTGAAGCCGAAAAGCCCGCCAAGGGCCCCCACGGCGGCAAGCTCCTGAAATCCGGTGATTACGCCGTGGAAGTCACCATCTTCGAGACCGGAGTGGAGCCTCAGTTTCGGCTTTACACCTATCTGGGCGGCAAGCCCATCGACCCCGCCCAGAGCCAGATCCAGCTGAGCTTGCTGCGGCTGGGGCAGCCGCCGCAGGCCTTCACGTTCCGCAAGGAGAAGGACTACTTGCTCGGAGACGCGGTGGTGGAGGAACCCCATTCATTCGAAGTCAAGGTTGCCGCCACCTACGCGGGAAAAACCCACGAGCTGGGGTACGAGCAGGTGGAGGCGCGGATCGCGATGTCTGACGATCAGCTCAAATCAGCCGGTGTTGAATTGGGAGTAGCAGGCCCGGCCAAGATTGGTACCACCCTGCGCCTCTTGGGCGAGGTCAAGTACAACAGCGACCGGACCGTGCAGATGGTTCCGCGCCTGGCAGGACTCGTTGAGCAGGTGCTGGTCAGCGCGGGAGATACGGTCCGCAAAGGCCAGGTGATGGCCATTCTCAGCAGCCAGGTACTTGCAGACCAGCGCGCCGAGCTGCTGGCCGCACAGCAGCGCCTGTCCCTCGCGCGCACAACGTACGAACGCGAAAAAAAGCTCTGGGAAGAAAAAATCACCGCTGAGCAGGACATGCTCAGCGCGCGGTCCGCCATGCAAGAAGCGGCGATTGCCGCGCAAAGTGCCCAGAGCAAGTCAGCGTCCCTGGGCGGCGATGCGGCAAGCGGTGGTCTCACCCGATACGAGTTGCGCTCGCCCATTGACGGCGTCGTAACAGAGAAGCGCATCTCGCTGGGCGAAGCCGTCAAAGAGGACAGTGCTGTCTTCACAGTCTCGGATTTGTCTTCTGTCTGGGTGGAGGCTCCGGTATCGAGCCAGGACCTTGGCGGTTTGGCTGTGGGCCAGCCGACCCAGGTGCGGGCCAATGCGTTTGAGGCCACCGCGACGAGCAAGGTGACCTACATCAGCGCGCTCGTCGGCGAACAAACACGCAGCGCAATGGTTCGCACCACGCTGCCCAACCCCAAGGGACTGTGGAGGCCCGGTCTGCCCGTCACGGTGGAAGTGCTGCTGGAAGAGAAGGAAGTGCCGGTTGCAGTCTCCGCTCAGGCGGTGCAGGACCTGCGGGACTGGAAAGTGGTGTTCGGCCGCTATGGCGAGAGCCTGGAGGCGCGGCCCCTGGAGCTGGGACGCAGCGACGGTCGCATGGTGGAGGTGAAAGGTGGCCTCAAGGCCGGAGATCGCTACGCAGCCACCAATAGCTTTGTTGTCAAAGCGGAGCTGGGCAAAGCCGGCGCCAGCCACGACCACTGATGAAGGAGCTGCACATGAAACAGATCACCGCCATCATCCGGCCCCACCGCCTTGACGCAGTGGAAGCGGCACTGCACGCGCTGCCTCATCTCCCGGGGTTCACGGTTTTCCCGGCCCACGGTCATCCGCGAGGGCATGGTCACGACCACCACTTCGACAACGACGAATGGAGTCCCGACAACCACCAGCAGTTGGTTCTGATGGTGTTCTGCAACGACGGCGATGCCCCCGGCATCGTGGATGCCATTGCCAATGCGGCACGTACCGGCCAGAGCGGCGACGGCGTGATCGGCGTAGTCGAACTCATCGATGTCGTGCGCACTCGCACGGGTGAACGCGCCGATGCCGCGCTCTAAGGGACACCACGATGTTTGAACGCATCATTCGCTTTGCCATCGATCAGCGATGGCTTGTGCTGCTGGCGGTTCTGGGAATGGCCGCGTTCGGCGTTTTCAACTACCAGAAGCTCCCCATCGACGCTGTGCCAGACATTACCAATGTGCAGGTACAGATCAATACCGAGGCTCCGGGCTATTCACCGCTGGAATCGGAGCAACGCGTCACCTTTCCCATCGAGACCGCCATGGCGGGCCTGCCCAAGCTGGAGCAGACACGCTCCATCTCACGCTACGGCTTGTCACAGGTGACCGTTGTCTTCAAGGAGGGGACCGATCTGTATTTCGCGCGCCAGTTGGTGAGCGAGCGCATTCAGGAAGCGCGTGGTCGACTCCCTGCAGGGCTGACGCCCTCGCTGGGGCCTATTTCCACCGGTCTGGGCGAAATCTACATGTGGACGGTGGAAGCCGAGCCGGGTGCACGCAAACCCAATGGCGGCGAGTACACCCCCATGGATCTGCGAGAAATCCAGGACTGGATCATCAAACCGCAGCTGCGCACCGTTCCGGGTGTCACCGAAATCAACACCATCGGCGGGTATGCCAAGGAGTTCCAGGTGGCGCCGTGGCCAGATAAGCTCGTGGCCCACGGATTGACGATTGCAGACCTGGTCACTGCCTTGGAGCGTAACAACGCCAACGTGGGTGCAGGCTACATCGAGCGTCGCGGCGAACAGTACCTGATCCGCGCGCCGGGCCAGGTGGGATCGATAGGAGACATCCAGAACGTGGTAGTCGCAACCACCAAGGGTGTGCCTGTCCGTATCCGTGATGTCGCGGATGTCATCCTCGGTAAGGAACTGCGCACCGGAGCGGCCACAGAGAACGGCCAGGAGGTGGTTCTCGGTACCGTCTTCATGCTGATTGGAGAAAACAGCCGCGACGTATCTACAGCAGTGGACAAGCGGCTCAAGGCCATCAACAAGAGCCTGCCCAAGGGGGTTATTGCCAAGACAGTCTATGACCGTACCGTATTGGTGGACAAAGCCATTGCGACCGTCAAGAAAAACCTGATGGAGGGCGCGTTGCTGGTGATCGCGATCCTGTTCCTTTTTCTGGGGAACATTCGGGCTGCCATCATCACGGCGCTGGTCATCCCGCTGGCGATGTTGTTCACGTTCACCGGGATGGTGAGCAACAAGGTCAGTGCTAACCTGATGAGTCTGGGGGCGCTCGACTTCGGCATCATCATCGATGGCGCGGTCGTCATCGTGGAGAACTGCATACGGCGTCTCTCGCACGCGCAGGCCGCTGCAGGCAGACCTTTGACACGCAACGAGCGATTCCACGAAGTGTTTTCCGCTGCCAAGGAGTCTCGCCGCGCGTTGATGTTCGGACAGCTGATCATCATGGTGGTCTACCTCCCCATCTTTGCGCTCACCGGGGTGGAGGGCAAGATGTTCCACCCCATGGCCTTCACGGTGGTCATTGCACTGCTGGGCGCCATGATCTTGTCAGTCACGTTCATTCCTGCTGCGGTCGCGCTTTTCATCGGCTCCAAGGTGAGCGAAACCGAAAGTCGCCTGATGCTCTGGGCTAAGCGCGGATACGCCCCCATCTTCGACTGGGTGATGGACAGAAAGCCACTGGTGCTTACGGCTGCAGCGGCCTGCGTGCTGTTGTCCGGGCTGCTGGTGACACGCATGGGCAGCGAGTTCGTCCCCAACTTGGATGAGGGTGATATTGCGTTACACGCGCTTCGCATCCCGGGGACCAGCCTGACGCAGGCGATTGGCATGCAGATTCAGCTGGAAAAAACGATCAAGGAGTTTCCCGAGGTGGATGCAGTGTTTGCGAAGCTCGGAACCGCCGAGATCGCCACCGATCCCATGCCCCCCAACGTGGCCGACAACTTCGTCATGCTCAAGCCGCGCGACCAGTGGCCGGATCCTAAGCGAACGAAGGCAGACCTTGTTGCTGCAATGCAGGCTGCAGTGGCCAAAGTACCTGGCAACAACTACGAGTTCACTCAGCCGATCCAGATGCGCTTCAACGAACTCATATCTGGCGTACGCAGCGATGTGGCGGTCAAGGTGTTTGGCGATGACATGGACCAGATGAATGAGAGCGCCGAACGGATTTCTCAGGTGCTGGAAGGCATCGCTGGTGCTGCGGACGTCAAGGTCGAGCAGACCACCGGGCTACCGATGCTGACCATCAAGATCGACCGGGAAAGAACCGCTCGCCTCGGCTTGAACGTGGCCGATGTACAGGACAGCGTGTCCGCCGCACTGGGTGGGCAGGAGGCTGGCCGCGTCTTTGAGGGGGATCGCCAGTTCGACATTCTGGTGCGCCTGCCTGACATTCTTCGCAGCGATATCGAAGCCATTGAGCGGCTGCCGGTCCGCCTGCTGGCCGCGGAAGGCTCCAGTACGCGCGGCTTTGTCCGCCTGTCGGATGTCGCGGCCATCGTTTCGGCTCCTGGACCCAACCAGATCAGCCGCGAAGACGGCAAACGTCGGGTGGTCGTGACGGCCAACGTGCGCGGACGGGACATCGGCAGTTTCGTGGCCGAGGCCCAGACCAAGTTGGCACAGCAGGTGGAAATACCAAGCGGCTACTGGACGCAGTGGGGGGGGACCTTCGAGCAACTCCAGTCAGCCTCCAAGCGGCTGCAGATTGTTGTCCCCGTGGCGCTGCTGCTGGTGTTCACCCTGCTGTTCGTGATGTTTGGTAACGCCAAGGATGGCTTGTTGGTGTTCACCGGCATACCGTTCGCACTCACCGGCGGCGTTGTGGCGCTGTGGTTGCGTGACATTCCCCTGTCGATTTCAGCAGGGGTGGGCTTCATTGCCCTGTCTGGTGTCGCTGTGCTCAACGGTCTGGTGATGATTTCCTACATCCGAAGCCTCCGAGAGGATGGGATGACACTGGATGCCGCCATCCGCGAAGGCTCCCTGACGCGGCTGCGGCCTGTGCTTATGACTGCATTGGTGGCCTCCCTGGGTTTTGTACCCATGGCCATTGCCGTAGGTACCGGGGCCGAAGTGCAGCGGCCACTGGCCACGGTCGTGATCGGGGGCATTCTGTCTTCCACCGCATTGACGCTGCTGGTGCTGCCCATGCTCTACGGCATGGCGCATCGCCGTCGCGAGAAGGACCACCAAAAGGAAGTGCAATCTGGTCATCTGGCCGAGGCTTGATCCAGTAAAGAACCCGGGCGAATGTCTGGGTCCTGATCTTTTCCAGGCTCGCTGCAGCCAGCGCTGCAGTGACTCTCTTACAGAGGTACAAATGCCATGATTTATAGATCAAGTTGGCTCGCGACTCTATTGGCTGCAGCGGCTTTAGCCGGGTGCGCAACCCCCGTGTATGAAAACCGCCTCGCCTGGAACGAGGGCTGGCGAATGGGTGTCGTCGTACAGGTAGGTTCTAACGAGGTGCTTCGAAGCAGGTACGAAGGGCAATGTCTTTGGACACCAAAACGCCCATCCATCGAGTCGCTGGCTGTCGTCCGGTGGAAGGAGATGAGCAGAGTTCGCTGGCGCGTTGCGGCTGTACCCAGTCCAACCGCCATCCAAGTGGGCTCGGCAGTCTATGTGAACGTATACAGCTGCGAGAGCCCAGTGGAAATGCGCACGGAGCCTTAGTTGCGCGAGCTGCCATAGCCTTTGGTTCCGATTGGCAATCAAAGCCCAAACTTGTCTCGACCTCAAAATCATCACCGTATGCCCCCGCAGCAACTTTGCACTCACCTTGGTAATATAGTCCCCTAGACTATTTTTATTGCTCCCCAATATGTCCCATACCTCTCGTGAAAAATCCAAATTGATCGCGCGTGTCCGCCGTATCAAGGGTCAGATCGAAGGAATCGAGCGCGCCCTAGATTCAGATGCACCCTGTGTCGAAGTGCTGCGTCAGATCGCGTCCGTGCGGGGTGCAGTCAGCGGATTGACCGCCGAGGTGATGGAAGACCACCTGCGTGACCACGTGCTTGCGCCGTCGGACAACACGGAGCGCCACCGGGGCGGTGAGCAAATGATTGAGGTCATCCGGGCTTACATGAAATGAACCTGTTGCACCAAAGTCACCTCCACATTGGAAAATACAAATGAGCTTTGCAACACCCACTGCAGTCGCCGAGTCAGCACACGACCATTTCTTTCTGGGCTCCGACCACGAGCGCAACGAGCGCAAAGTGTGGCTGGTCATTGCCCTCACGGCCAGCATGATGCTGGTTGAGATCATTGCGGGCACGCTCTACGGCTCAATGGCGCTGGTGGCCGACGGCTGGCACATGTCCACCCATGCAGGCGCTATGCTGATCACCGCGTTGGCTTATCGCTTCGCACGCAAGCACGTGCGCAATCGGCGCTTTACGTTCGGCACGGGCAAACTCGGCGACCTGGCTGGCTTTGCGAGCGCAGTCATCTTGGCGTTGATTGCCCTGCTTATCGCTTACGAAAGCGTGGTCCGGCTGACCCAACCGATCCCTATCGATTTCAACCAAGCGATCGTCGTGGCCGCCGTGGGTTTGGTCATCAACGTAGTCTGCGCCTGGCTGCTGAAAGACGATCACGCGCACCACGGTCACCACCACGGCCATCATCAACATGACTCTGAGCGCGGCGACAACTGCGGCCACGATGACCACCATGCGCCGGGCATGAGCCGCGACAACAATCTGCGCGCTGCGTACATCCACGTCTTGGCGGATGCGCTTACCTCGGTGCTGGCCATCGTCGCGCTGCTGGTCGGCAGCAGTTACGGGTGGCTGTGGGCTGACCCTCTCATGGGCGTGGTAGGCGCGCTGGTGATAGCCCGCTGGTCCTGGGGTCTGATCCGCGACTCTGGTAGTGTTTTGCTGGATGCCTCAGCCGAAGGAGAGGAAGTGCAGCTGGAGATCCGGGAGGCGATGGCGCCAACAGGAAGCAAGGTTACCGATCTGCACGTGTGGCAGGTCGGGCCGGGTCACTTCGCGGCCATTGTCTCGCTGACAGCACCGGAGCCGAAAGAGCCTTCGCACTACAAAGCGCTGATGGCGCAAATTCACGAGCTTTCGCATGTCACGGTAGAGATTCAGCGGCAGGTCACATGAGTATCGGGATCCTATTGAAGACCTGGGCCAAGCGGGTCAAGCGCGACGGCGTGACGCTTTGGTTTGCGGGCAAGCATCCCCGCACACCCTGGCATGCGAAGATTCTGGGAGTCTTTGTAGTTGCTTACGCACTGAGTCCCATCGACCTGATCCCGGATTTCATCCCCGTATTGGGTTACGTTGACGACATACTTTTGTTGCCAGCATTGATCTGGCTGACCGTGAAGCTACTGCCACCGGATGTCCTTGCGGAATGCCGCGTCCAGGCGGATGCTTGGATACGAGCTAAGGGTGCCAAACCCAGAAGTCAGTTTGGGATGGTGCTCGTCGTGATGGTGTGGTTGAGCGTAGCTACAGCGGCATGCTTGTGGCTCAAGCTGTATCTATAGGTTGGCCCCCGCGCGTAACTCGAGGGACTCTTCTTGCACCGAATTTCCTTGACATTCTCTAGATCGCCTCGCTGAATCGACCGGCGCAAGGCCCCCTATGCCCCTTACTTCCGCCCCCAAGCGAGACGTACTTCAGATGTGGGGATGTGTTCGGTTCCTTTGCATCCATACTTGATCGATAGCTCCATTGGGTGCCATTGATGGCGGCCACGGTGCTCTTATCGGGTCTTCAGTTTTGAGCGATAGCGACAGGGGGGCGCCGCTGACCTGGTGGCGCCGCTTTGATCGGCACCCATGCCATGGAGCCAGTCCGATTGAAGCTGCATTGCCTGACGTCGCCACGCAGCCTGTCTATCAGCAAACTCGACGCCCCCAAGGGGGCCGCCCTAAGCCGGCCTCACGAAGCCTCAGTGTCAGGCTGATTGCGTTTTCTCGGCTTTCTCATCAGCACATAGGCCGCAGGAATCACAAACAAGGACAGCAGCGGCGCTGTCACCATACCGCCCAGCATAGGGGCCGCGATGCGGCTCATGACCTCCGAGCCTGTCCCGCTGCTCCACACGATGGGCACCAGGCCTGCAAGGATGACAGCCACGGTCATCGCCTTGGGCCGGACGCGTAGCACGGCACCTTCCCGAATGGCGTCCAGAAGCTCCTCCAGCGTAGGTTGCCCGCCGTCTGGACATCTCTCTGCCAGCGCCTGCTTGAGGTAGATGAGCATGACCACCCCAAACTCTGCTGCCACCCCTGCCAGGGCAATGAAGCCAACGCCCGTTGCGATGGACAAGTTGTAGTTCATCAGGTACAGGAACCAGATGCCCCCGGTCAACGCGAACGGCAGTGTCGCCATGATCAGTCCTGCCTCCCCCATGCGTGAGAAGGTCAAGTACAACAACACGAAGATGATCAGCAAGGTGGCGGGCACGACTACCTTAAGGCGGGCATTGGCCCGCTCCAGGTACTCGAACTGGCCTGAGTACGTGATGCTGACCCCGGGCTCCAGCTTGATCTGTCGGCTCACGGCATCGCGCAGCTCATTGGCCACGGAAGCCAGATCGCGACCCCGCACATCGACATACACCCAGCCCGATGGGCGGGCGTTCTCGCTCTTGAGCATAGGTGGTCCATCGGTGATGGAGATGCTGGCCACCGTACCCAGCGTGATCTGCTGCCCCATGGGCGTGGAGATGGGCAACTGGGCCAGGCGCTCTGGCGAGTCCCTCCACTCACGCGGATAGCGCAGGTTGATCGGGAAGCGGGCCAGGCCCTCGACCGTTTCCGAGACGTTTTCACCACCGATGGCCCCGGAGACCACGGCCTGGATTTCGGACACGTTCAGCCCGTAGCGCCCTGCGGCCGTGCGGTCGATGCGGACATCGACGTAGCGCCCCCCCGTCAGGCGCTCTGCCAACGACGAAGTCACTCCCGGAATGCCCTTGGCGACCTGCTCGACTTGGGCAGCGATCCCGTCGATCACCTTCAGGTCGTTGCCGGTCACCTTGACCCCGATGGGACTCTTGATGCCGGTGGCCAGCATGTCAATCCGGTTGCGGATGGGTGGAATCCAGATGTTGGACAGGCCAGGAATCTTGACGGCCTTGTCCAGCTCCTCGATCAGACCCTCGGGCGTCATTCCTGGACGCCATTGGTCTCTGGGCTTGAGCTTCACCGTGGTCTCGAACATTTCCAGCGGGGCCGGATCCGTGGCGGTCTCCGCGCGGCCAGCCTTGCCGAAGACGCGCTCGACCTCGGGAACCGTCTTGATCATCCGGTTGCTCAGTTGCAGAAGCTCCGTCGCCCGCTGTGCCGACAGGCCCGGGAGCGCCGAAGGCATGTACAGCAGATCGCCTTCATCGAGCCTGGGCAGGAACTCGCCCCCCAGCCGCGAGAGGGGCCAGATCGTGGTCGTCAGCGCCAGCACGGCGATGACCAGTGTGGATTTGGGGCGGTGCAGAACCCATTCCAGGCAAGGCCGGTACACGGCAATCAGCGCGCGCGTGATCGGGTTCTTTTGCTCATCTGGGATGCGGCCCCGGATCCAGTAGCCCATCAGGACCGGGATCAGCGTGACCGAGAGGGCCGCAGCTGCGGCCATCGCGTAGGTCTTAGTGAACGCCAGCGGTCCAAACAGGCGACCTTCCTGTGCTTCCAGCGTAAAGACGGGCACGAAGGACAAGGTGATGATGAGCAGCGAGAAGAACAGCGCGGGGCCTACCTCCTCGGCGGCTTCGGTGATTACCTTCCAGCGCTCTTCCCCCACCAGTTGGCGGTCGGGATGCTTGTGCTGCCAGGCCTCCAGCTTCTTGTGGGCGTTCTCGATCATCACCACGGCCGCATCAACCATGGCGCCCACGGCAATGGCAATCCCGCCCAGGGACATGATGTTGGCGTTGATGCCCTGGTAGCGCATCACCAGAAACGCCGCCATGATCCCCAGAGGCAGAGAAATGATGGCGACCAGTGCCGAGCGCAAGTGCCAGAGGAACAAGACACAGACCACAGCCACCACGATGAACTCCTCCACGAGTTTCGTCGTTAGGTTCTGGATCGCCCGCTCAATGAGTGCGCTGCGGTCGTAGGTGGTGACGATTTCCACGCCCTGGGGCAGGCTGCTTTGCAGCTCACTGAGCTTGGCCTTGACGGCTTTTATGGTTTCCTGGGCATTCTTGCCCGAGCGCAGGACCACCACGCCACCGGCCACCTCGCCCTCGCCGTCGAGTTCGGCGATGCCGCGCCGCATTTCCGGCCCGATCTGGAGCGTTGCGACATCACCCAAGCGCACGGGAATCCCGGCGCGCGACACCAGCGGGATGGCCCGGAAGTCGTCCAGCGTCTTGAGGTAGCCGCTGGCGCGCACCATGTACTCGGCCCCGGACAACTCCAGCACCGACCCACCCGTTTCCTGGTTGGCGCCCATGATGGCCTCACGCACCTGCCCCTGGGTCAGCCCTTGGGCTGCGAGCTTGATCGGATCAAGCACCACCTGGTACTGCTTGACCATGCCGCCCACCGACGCCACTTCCGCGACATTGGGCAGGCTCTTGAGTTCGAATTTCAGGAACCAGTCCTGCAGGGCCCGCAGCTGGGCGAGATCGTTCTTGCCGGTGCGGTCCACCAGCGCATATTGGTAGATCCAGCCGACCCCGGTGGCGTCGGGGCCGAGCGACGATTTGGCCGTGGCGGGTAGTCGCCCCTGCACCTGGTTCATGTACTCCAGCACCCGGGAACGTGCCCAGTACAGGTCCGTGCCGTCCTCGAACAGGATGTAGACAAACGAGTCGCCAAAGAACGAGAAGCCGCGCACCGTCTTGGCGCCCGGGACGGACAGCATGGTGGTGGCCAGCGGGTAGGTCACCTGGTTTTCCACGATCTGCGGCGCCTGGCCGGGGTAGGAGGTGCGGATGATGACCTGGACATCCGACAAATCGGGGAGCGCGTCCACGGGGGTGCTGCGCACGCCCCACACGCCCCAGGCCGTGAGCATCACGGTCGCCAGCAGAACCAGGAGTCGGTTCGCCACCGACCAGCGGATCAGACGTGCGATCATGGCTTGATCCTTTCCACGGCAGTGATCACGAAGTCCTTGCCTTGCTGCTGGAAGGTGAACTTGACCTGCTGCTCGGGTTTCAGGGCCTTGGCCAGCTCTGGGTTTGCCAGCTTGAATGGCATGGTCATGCCGGGCCACTTCAGTTCAGGCACGGCCTCGTGGGTAAGGGTCAGCTCGGTTGGCGTGACCTCATCGACCACCCCTCGCACCGTAAAGCTCTTGGACGCCGGAGCCGCAGAGGCCGAGGAACCCTGTTCAGCGATGGGTTGTGCGCTGCTGCCGGGAGGTTGAGCGGGCATGATGCCTCGCAGGCTGGCTTCCGAGTCGATCAGGAACTGCGCCGAGGCGACCACCTGCTGCCCTGCGGTGAGTCCGCTTTGAATGACGAGTCGGTCATCGATTTCCGCGCCAAGTTGTACCTGGACGGGGTGGTACTTGCCGGGGCCGTCCACCACGTAAACCAGTGCCCGCTTACCGGTTCGGATCACCGCTTCACTGGGTACCAGCAGCGCCGGTTGGGTGCGTCCCGCCAGGACAATCTGCCCGGACATGCCCGCCTTCAGGCGCTGGGTGGGGTTGGGAAGCTCCAGGCGCACGCGCACCGTGCGGGTGTCCCGGTTGGCCTCTGGGAGGATGCTCACGACACGGGCTTTGAGGGTTTCGCCCGGAAACGCGGCCAGGCGCACCTGGGCGTCCTGCCCCAGTTGCAAGGGACCGCTTTGCGCTTCGGGAACGGCCGCTTCGATCCAGACGCTGGCCAGACCGTTCACGCGCACCAGGCTGGCCCCCGCAGAGACCGTCATGCCCTGGCGCACCATCAGTTCGGCCACCATCCCTGCTTGTGGGAAGGTCACCGTGTAGCGGCCCTGAGGTTCGCCCGTGCGCTCCACCTGGGCCACGAGCGAGGCAGGCATGCCCAGCAGTGACAACCGATGACGCGAAGCGGCCGTCAGCGACTCTTCCTTGAGCGCCCGGACAGCGAGGAACTCGCGCTGCGCAGCCACCCACTCAGGCAGCAGTAAATCGGCCAATGGCGCGCCTGCGGCCACCACGTCACCCGGGGCCCGGGCATAGACACGCTCCACAAATCCTGCAGAACGCGCCTGGACGATACTCACATCCCGGTCATTGAGCTGGACCGTGCCCAGCACGTCCACATCGGATCCAATGTCGCGCTGCTCCACCGTGGCGGTGCGCAGGCCGAGGGCTTGCACCGCTTGTGCCGAGACATTCAAACCGGTGCTTTGTTGTGCGTCCTCATCGGCGTACTTGGGAACCAGCGCCATGTCCATGTAGGGCGACTTGCCTGGCTTGTCGAACTTCTGCGTTGGCACCATGGGGTCGTACCAGTACAGCACCTTGCGGTCGGCCTTCGCCGCTTCTGCCGATGGAGGGGTAGCGCCAGATGGATGACTGCTCGCAATGCGCCATTGGGAGACGCCCCAACCGAGGGCAATGCCAGCAGCCACCAGTGCCACGGCCACAGTGGTCTTCTTGAAAACGGTATTGGTCATGTGGTTCTCCCTTCAGTCCGCGATCAGGCTGTTCAGACGGGCAATCACGGTGTCCCGCTGCGCCTGCAGATCAATGAGCCGCCAGTGCGTCTCCCGCACTTGGGCCCTGGCCGCCAGCACGGCGCTCAAGTCGCCTTTGGCAGACTGGTAATTGGCCAACGCGAGTTCGGCACGCCCCTGTGCCAAGCCCATGCCCGCCGATTGCAGCCGCTCGATCTGACTGTTCAGTGCCGCCAGCTCTGAGGCGCTGTCCTCCAGCTCCTGCAGGTGCCTGCGGGTCACGTCTTCCTGCTCGGCGTCCAGGCGCTGCAGCTCCAGCTGCTTGGCCTTGATCTGGGGTCCCTGGCGCCGCTCCTGTTGCCAGGGAAGGTCAAAGGTCACCTGGAAGGACACCATGTCGCCCCAGCGTCGGTCGCGGCGGCTGTAGGCGACTTCCCAGGACCAATCACCCTTGGTTTCTGCTTGGGCTTCGCGCGTTTCCGCCAAGGCCATGGCCTGCATGGCGGGGTACTGCGCAAGTTCCGCGTGGCGGTGTACCTCAGACCGCAGTTGATCCAAGGGGCGGCTCAGCGGCCCAGGAGTTCCCTGTAGCGCCTCGTCGGCGCGAGCGCCAACCCAGCGCCGCAACATCGCCCTGGCCTTGGATCGGTCCCGCTGCAGATCGTCCCTGCGATCCGACAGCGCAAGCGCCTCCTGCCTGGCCATCAGCAGGTCTGCGGCCTGGGCCGTGCCTCCGGCGATGCGGGCGGGCAGGCTGTCCTGCAGGCGCTGGTTCTCACTCAGTAGACCGGTGAGTACCTGGTCACGTTGCTCGATAGCCTGGGCCAGGATCCACGCTTGACTCAGTTCCTGGCGGATCTGCAGGCGCTGGACCGCCAGGGTGGCGCGTTCGCGTTCCACCTTGGCCTCGGCACCGGCGATCTGGGCATCGCGCTTGGCCCGGTTGGGCACCTCCTGCATCAGCGCCAGGCGCTGCATGGTCATGGACTCACGCGTGAGGCTGAAGCGGTCCATGCCGCTGATGGGAAAGTTCTCGATACCGACCGAGAGCTTGGGATCCGGCAGCGTTCCCGCCGCCTGCCGGGTGCTGGTGGCTGCGTCAATCTGCAGCCGCTGGGCCGTGATGCGAGGGCTGTGCTGCTCCGCCAGATCCAAGGCCTCTGCAAAGCCCAGGGCGTGGGCCTGGTTGCCAGCCAAGCCGATGCTGGTCAACAGGACCCCGAGAGCGCCCAGGCGCAGTTGGCGGAGGTTGCGCACCTGTATGCGCTGCGAGATGGGGTGAATGCGCTGGTGCGCAGACAGGCGCTCGCAGGGAGCGCCGAAGGAGATGATGGGCATGGTGGTCCTCGAAATGAAGGGGCACGAAGTCAGACTTGCGCAAACGCTGCAAGGCAGCGCGCAAGGCGTGCACGATCAATTCCGAAAGACCTGATGGGTTAGATAGATGGGGGGAGAGCCCGCTCGACTGTCCAGCTCCGCGTACACAGCACGCGGATCGATTTGGCGCTCGGAATCCAGGACCACAGGCAGCACATAGGCAACCCAAATGGCGTGCGCCGCTAGCGCCTGCAGATCGAGACCTTGGAGCGAGGGGGAGGACAAGCTGTCGCCGTCACAATGGGCTCGGCACAGCTGAGGATCCTGCTCATCCATGGTGCCCGCCATCGCGTGGCAATCGGGCATGGAGGGCATGCCGACGGCATCTCCCATGGCCATGCCCGCTTTTTGCATCGATGCCGCATGGGCTGCGGAGTCCAGCTTGGGACAGGCATAGGCGGCCAACGCGAACTGCATCAGAAGCAACGCCGCGACCAGAACGCTGGCTATCCAGCGTCCTTGGCGCGATACGGTGCTTCTGGCGAAGATCATGGTGCGAATGGTATCTCCAGCGGCGGCCACAGACTTAACCTAGATCAAATCCGAGCCTGCCGAGCCATCTCAGCCCTTGCGAAGTCGGAGGGCGTTGGCGATCACGGACGCCGAACTCAGGCTCATCGCCAAGGCTGCGATCATCGGCGACAGCAGCCAGCCGGTGAAGGGATACAGCAACCCAGCTAGAAACCTCCACATAGTGTCTGCCCGGGGCAAACTCTTCCTGGGCGCGCGAGGTGGAACGCATGCCAAGGGTCAAGGGAAGTGCAAAGCTGCAGAAAACAAGCGTTTTGATCATGATGAAGAATGAAGAAAAAAATGGCTTGGCTTAGCTTTCAGAGAGCAATCGGTCGATAAGCAGATTGAGCTCAGCGAAGTCCGGCTTGCCCACAAAGCGTTTCACTACCACCCCTCGTTTGTTGAGGAGGAACGTTGTAGGCGTGACATTGACATCGCCCCACGCCTTGGCCACCACGCCGGTGTTGTCGATGGCTACAGCGAATGGCAACCTGCGTGTTTGGGCGAAGTTGACCACGTAGGCCGGGGGGTCATAGCTCATGGCCACCGCGATGGTCTCGTAGCCGCGGCCACGGAACTTTTCGTGGCTGGCCGACAGCATCGGCATCTCCGCCACACATGTGGTGCAACTGGTCGCCCAGAAGTTGATCAGCGCCACCTTTCCTTTGAGGTCGGAAGTGGTCAGCGACGAGCCATCCAGCAGCGTGAAAGTGCTTTCTGGGGCGGTCGAGGAATTCATGCAACCTGTGAGTGCCAATGAGATAGCGGCGAGGGCAAGGACGTGTCGCAGAGGTTTCATCTATGCACCTGTTTTGGTGGACGGGATCGAAGGCATACCAGATTGGAACTCCCAAGACGCTCTGGTTCACCGTGGCTCTTTCGCTGCGATAGGACTGTCCCCGCTCATAAGCGACGCAAGCACCAGTGTGATCGCTCCCCCAACAATGACCATGTCGGCTATGTTGAAGGCAGGCCAGTGCCATCCGCGCAGGTGAAAGTCGAGGTAGTCAATGACCTGACCGCGCACGGCCCGGTCAAATGCGTTGCCCAATGCACCGCCCAGGATGAGGCTATATGAAAGGCCTTCCAGTTTCCGCAATGGGCTGTACAGCTGCAGCACCAGCCAGGCTGAGACCGCGAGGGCAATCGCAAGGAAGAACCATCGCTGCCAGCCACCAGCGCCGGCGAGGAAGCTGAACGCCGCACCAGGATTGAGCACATGGACCAAGTTAAAAAATGACGTGACCTCATGCGACCATCCCAAGGGGGTAGTCGCATCGATGTAACTCTTGGCTGACTGATCGGCTAGAAACACAATGACCGCGAGTGCGTACCATTGCGTTCGTTCGGATGGCTGATTCATATGATTTCGCTCGGATTTGCAGACTTCGCGCTCGGCGTCGACAGGAAGAGAAAAGGAAATTGATGGTTTCTTTGCTGGCGCGGGTAGAGCCAAAAGGAGGTTAAGTCCGAACCGTCCAGGCCGCCCGCATTTGCGCAGCACGACCTGAAAGCGACATTCACCACCTCGGCCCTGCCATCGGCACACCTCGCGCGATGCGTTGAACCCATGCGCCCGCAGCCGCAACGCATGTCCCACCCAGTGCTAGGCCGGTAATCACGTCCATCGGAAAATGCGCGCCCAAGACGATGCGCGACCAGCCTACTGCGGCTGCGAACACCAGCAAGCCAACCCTGCCCGCCCGGCCCAGTGCTGGCCAAAGCGCTGCCGCCAGGACCCCTACATAGACCGAGTGGCCGCTGGGCATGGTGTAGCGGCTGTCAGGCGCAGCGTGGACCCGGTAGACAGCATCTCCCAGGACCACGAACGGACGCGGCAGCGCGAACATCGCCTTTAAAACAGCTGTGCCGGCGAAAGCAAACACCAACCCAATCACGAATCTGCACAACTGTACGTCGAGCGGAGTTGACCGTTCACGGACCTGCCTTCGCCGCCAAACCAGCATCAGAACCACGACGGCGGGCGCTCCCCAGTAGCTGCCAAACGCGCTTAGGGTTTCGGGCAGCCAGATCCAGCCGTCAGGCAGCGCGCGCTGGATGACCAGGAAGAGGTCCACGTTGGCGCCGCCCCAGTCATAGAGCCAGTGTCTCGTCCACTGCGTCGCGGTGTGCGGCGCTTGCATGTCGGTCAGGCCGTCTTGAGCTTGAGCAGGCGCAAGCCATTGAAGACGACGAGCATGCTGGCCCCCATGTCTGCGAACACTGCCATCCACATGGTGGCATGCCCAGTGAACGTAAGTGCGAGGAAAACCGCCTTGATCCCCAACGCCAACACGATGTTCTGCGTCAGGATCGAGGCGGTCATGCGCGACAAGCGGATGAACGTCGGAATCTTGCGCAGGTCGTCGTCCATCAGCGCGACGTCGGCCGTCTCGATAGCGGTGTCGGTGCCAGCCGCGCCCATAGCGAAACCAATATCGGAACGCGCAAGGGCCGGCGAGTCGTTGATACCATCGCCCACCATGCCGACCTGGCCCTCACCGCCGATGAGACTCTCGATGGTTTTGAGTTTTTCTTCGGGCAGCTGGTCGCCACGGGCTTCGGAGATCCCAACCTGGGCCGCGATGGCGTCGGCCGTGTGCTGGTTGTCCCCTGTGAGCATCAGCGTGCGCACGCCCAGCGCCTGCAGGTCGGCCACGGCTTCACGGCTGGTTTCTTTCACCGTGTCGGCGACGGCAAAGATGCCGAGCACTGTGGTTTCGTTCATCAGCAGGATGGCCGTCTTGCCTTGGCGCTCAAGGGCTTCCAGCTGCGATTGCAACGCGACTTCGCTGAGGCCGAGCTCTTTCGCGAGCCGGTGATTGCCCATCTGCAGCATCCGACCGGCAATGCGGCCCCGCACGCCGCGCCCGGGCAATGCCGCAAAGTCGTCGACTTCGTGCAGCAAGACGCCGTCCCGGTTCGCCCTGCGGGCAATGGCTTCGGATACCGGATGGTCCGAGCGGGCAGCGAGGCTCGCAGCCCATGCGGCCACTTCCTTCCCATCGCCGACCAGGGGCAGGAAGTCGGTCTGCTCGGGCTTGCCGTGGGTGAGCGTGCCGGTCTTGTCCAGGGCCAGAGACTTGAGCTTGCGCCCTCCCTCCAGGTACACGCCGCCCTTGATCAGGATGCCGCGCCTGGCGGCTGCGGCCAGGCCGCTGACGATAGTGACGGGCGTGGAGATGACCAAGGCGCAGGGGCACGCGATCACCAGCAACACCAGCGCCTTGTAGATCCAGTCGAACCAGGCGCCACCGAACGCAAGCGGCGGAACGACCGCGACCAGCACAGCCACCACGAATACAGCCGGGGTATAGACCCGCGCGAACTGATCGACGAAGCGCTGCGTGGGCGCGCGGCTTCCCTGCGCGGACTCCACCGCATGGATGATGCGCGCGAGCGTCGAGTCGCTTGCGCCAGCGGTCACCTTGTACTCAAAGGAGCCGGTCTCGTTGATGGTGCCCGCGAAAACCTGGTCGCCTTCCGCCTTCTCAACGGGAAGGCTCTCGCCAGTGATGGGGGCCTGGTTGATAGCCGAACTGCCTGCGGTGATAAGGCCGTCCAGTGCAATGCGCTCGCCCGGACGCACCCGGACCACCGAGCCCTTGGCGATTTCCTTGGCCGGCAATTCCTTCCACGAGCCGTCGGTCTGCCGCATAGTCGCGGTCTCTGGTGCCAGGTCCATTAGCCCGCGTATCGCATTGCGGGCGCGGTCCAGCGACTTCGCCTCGATCACCTCGGCCAGCGCAAAGAGGAACATGACCATGGCCGCTTCGGGCCAGTGGCCGATTGCCATACCACCTGTGACCGCGATGGACATCAGCGCGTTCATGTTCAAGTTGCGGTTTTTAAGGGCTATCCAACCCTTCTTGTAGGTGCTTAGGCCACCGGTGAAAATCGAGACAAGGGCCAGCACGATGACAGCCCAGTGGTTGCCGTCGTTGACCCAGTACACGCCTTCGGCGAGCACGGCTGCGATGCCGGAAACCGCCATTGGCCACCAGTTGGTCTTTTGCGCGGGCGCCTGCGGATCGCGCGGCTCATCGGTTTTCTGCATCTCGGTTTCCATGCCCAGCGACTCGATGGCTTCGACCGCCGGCTTGAGCGCGTCGGGCGCGTGCCGGACGGTGAGCGTGCGCTGCATCAGGTTGAAGTCCAGTCCCTGCACGCCGGGCATGCCTTGAAGCTTGCCGCGGATCAGGCTTTCCTCAGTCGGGCAATCCATTTTTGCAATGCGCAGCAGTGTGGTGACCGTTTGCAGGTCCTGCCGCTCGGCCCGCATGCCGATGGAAACGAGCGCCTTCTCGATCGGTGTCGTCGAAGGGAGGGTGTGCTGGACGCCCAGCACCCGTTGCATCAGGTTGAAGTCCAAGGCAGTGACGCCTGGCTCCTTGCCCAGGCGGTTGCGGATCAGCGCTTCCTCCGTTGGGCAATCCATGTTCTCGATCCGGTACGTCACGCGCTCTCCGGCCGGCATCGCGGAGACCGGGGCGGGCGACTGGGGCTGCGGGGGTTGGGCCGCCGGGGATTCGACCAGTGCCGCAGTTGCCACCGGGCTCCCGGGGGTTGCGGTCTGCTCCTTGGCACGCATGCCGATCGAGGCCAGCACCTGCTCCATCTGCGCGCGCGCCTCGGCAAGGTGCTTCACTGACAGGGTGCGCTCGGCCAGATCAAAGTCCAGGTCCTGGACTCCCTCGACCGCGCCGAGGTACGAGCGAATGAGTTTCTCCTCGCTCGGGCAGTCCATGTTCTCGATGCGGTAGGTGGTCAGCACCGGGGCATCCCGGACGGCCAGCGCCTTCATACCCACCGCGTTCAGCGCCTGCGCCAGGGCATCGGCCGTTACCACGCTGTGCGAAACGGTGAGCTTGCGCTGCGAAAGATCGAAGTCCAGCCGCTCGACGCCGGGCATGCCCTCCAGCGTCCGCCGCACCAGTGCTTCTTCGTTGCGGCAATCCATGTTGCTCACATGGAAAACCGTGTTCTCGCTGCCGGCCTGCTCCTTGGCACAGCTGGCCTCTTGGCCGTTGTTGCCGCCGGTGCAGCCGCACGAGTTGGACGGGTCTTTGTTCATAGATTGCTCACTCTTCGTTGGCAGGGGCTTTCCCCGCATGCCATCATTGGACAACCTCTAGTTGATATAGAGTCAAGCTTTTGCGGAGAAGAATCATGCTGCGGATCGGCGAACTGGCCAAAAGGGCGGACTGCCTGGTGCAGACTGTGCGCTTTTACGAGTCCGAGGGATTGCTTCTCGATCCCGCGCGCAGCGAGGGAAATTTCAGGCTGTACGACGATGCCCACCTGCAGCGCCTGCTGTTCATCCGGCGCTGCCGGGCCAAGGACATGACCCTGGTTGAGATTCGGCAACTGCTGAGCTTCCGGGATCGGCCTGAGCTGGACTGCGGCGAGGTGAACTCCCTGGTCGATTCCCATATCGCTCAAGTGCGGGTCAAGATCAAGGAATTGCGCGAGCTGGAGCGCGAGTTGATCGATTTGCGGCGCTTGTGCGACTCCGCCCGCACCGCGCGCGAATGCGGTATTCTGAACAGCTTGAGTGAGCCCGCCTGAAGCTCAAGCGGCGCGCTGGGGAGCGGGGACGACAGGCAGCGCCCGCTTGTGGGCCGTGCGGCGGTACGTCTGCACGATCACCTCGGCGCTTGGCACGTCCACCTCCTTACCTTCCAGGAAGTCGTCGATCGCGTCGTAGCTGACACCCAGCGCGGCCTCATCGGGGCGCAATGGTCGCATGGTTTCCAGATCGGCCGTGGGGACCTTGTGCGCCAGCTGCTCGTCGCCCCCCAGCGCCAAAGCGAGGGCGCGAACGCGCCGCTTGGTGAGGCCGCCCAGCGGACTCAGATCGAACGCGCCGTCGCCGAACTTGGTGAAGAAACCCATCACCGCCTTGGCGGCATGGTCCGTCCCGACCACCAGCCCGCCCGTTGTGCCTGCGGTTGCGTACTGCGCGATCATGCGCTGGCGCGCCTTGATGTTGCCGAGCACGAAGTCTTCCTGCCAGTGGTCGTTGAACTTGAGTCCGCCTGCTTGCAACTGCGCGAGCATCGCGTCGGCGGCCGGCTTTATGTCTACTTCCAGTGTCTCGTCCGGATCGATGAAGGATAACGCCCGCCGCGCGTCAGCCTGGTCGGCCTGCACCCCATACGGCAGCCGCATCGCGATGAAGCGGATGGGCATCCCCGAGGAGCGCAGCTGCTCTGCCGCGAGTTGGCAGAGGCGTCCGGCGACGCTCGAATCCACTCCGCCGCTGATCCTAAGCACAAGCGATCCCGCCGTCGCGGCTCGCGCGTACTCTACGAGGAACTTCGTGCGCCTAGCTACCTCCGTTGATGCATCGAAGTGCGGGTCGACACCCAGCTCGGCGGCAATGCGGCTCTGTTCTGTCGTCATGAAGAGGAGATGTTATCGGCGCTGAAAAGTAACGGGGTCCAGCTCCGACGGCCACGTGCCGTGCTCCATCACGCCAAAGCGCCCGGTGCCGACGTTCTGCGGCGGGGTGCGGCCAAGCGCATGGCCCACGGGAGCCAGCGCGAGACGGACGACTTGGGCCAAGATCTCCGAATAGTCGCGAGTCCTCCAGGCCAGACCGAGCATCGATGCGTGACTACGCAGGTGCAGGCCCAAGTAGCACTGAGACACGATATGGCCGAGCTCTTGCGCACGCCATGCTCCGCGCAAATCGCCGGTGACCTCGCGAGAAGCAGCTAGTCCCGTCTCGCGCAGGAACGCGGCACGGGCGAGCCCGTAGTCGCCGGCTAAAGCGTCCGTCGACGCTGGCGGGCTGCGGAAGGGGTAGCCCAGCTGCGGGCCGTAGTCCATCGGAAAGTTAGTCTCCTTCAGACCCACTTCAGTGGCGCCCAGATTGTGCTTGGGCAGTCGAAAGGTACCGAACAGGTGGTCCCAGAGCATCCAGAACTCGCCGTAGTTGACCTGGGCGTCCTCGTACTCGCGCTTGTGATGCCAACGGTGGACTTCAGCGGCGCCGATCACAAAGCGCAGCGGCCCGACCCGGTAGTCCATGTTGGAGTGCTGGAAGGCCAAGTGCACGGCCAGCAGGCCGAGCCATGCTCCGACGGCCAATGCTGGCGCTCCCATCAGCACCACGGCAAGCAAGCCGGGCGCGGCCATCATTCCGGCATGCAAAGGGTGCCGGCGCTCTCCGTTGAGCCAGTAAAGACGTTCCGAGCTGTGGTGGATCGCGTGGAACCGCCAGAGCCAGGCCACGCGATGACTTAGCCAATGGACGCTGTAGAGGCTGAGATCGAGGACCGCGCCAACTGCGAGGGCCTGCGCCCAAAGCGGCCACTGATCTGGCCACAATGTCCCGGCCGACCACAGGGGCGCCAGGGCAGCAATAACGCCGTGGACGGTGAGGAGTACGACGAGGTTGACCACTGCGTGGATCGCGTCGCAGATGCTGTCCCGGTGGTCGCGGGCCCAGGCCTCATGAAAGGGCAGTCGCCGCTCCAACAGGGCGACAGAAGCGAGTGCGGCGGCCACCGTGAGCGGCACCGTGGGGAAATAAGGCCAGCCGGCCGCGAGCCCACCGAAGAGCACCACGGCGGTTGCGCCAAGGACCAGCGGGTAGCTGCCATACCGGATGACAGCTCCCAGGAAGGGGGATTTTTTTGTACTCATCTTATTCCTCGCGAAATCTGGTTGGGATTGGAAACCCTCTAGTTACGGTAGAGTCAAGCGAGCCTGATTAGAGCCCCCCGACAGGTCGAGGCTGCTGGCAATCCGCCCACGGAATGCACCTATAGTCGCGTCCGATGGCGTGCATCGCGCGCGCCGCAAATGCATTGCCGTTCCATGTTCACGCCATCTACTTCCGTCGCCGCCCGCCTTCTCATGCTGCTGTTTCTGTTGTGGGGCGGCGCGGCATCGGCGCAGCTCGGCGGCAAGAGCGTGGTCGTGACCGAGCGGACGCGCGCGGAACTTCTGGCCCATGCGCCCGAGGGCTTGGAGCCGGGTAAGCCGGTCTGGGTGGGCCTGCAGCTCGCGCATCAGCCGAAGTGGCACTCGTATTGGAAAAATTCCGGTGACTCCGGGCTCCCCACCAAGCTCGAATGGAAGCTGCCCGCCGGAGTGCTGGCGGGAGAGATCGCATGGCCGACGCCCGGCAAGTATTCGATCGGCACGCTAATCAACTTCGGCTATGAGAACACGGTGCTGCTACCGGTACCTCTGACCATCACGCCGGAATTCAAGCCTTCGGCCCTCGGCGGGACGCTGGAGGTCAAACTCAAGGCGCAATGGCTGGTGTGCCGCGAGTTATGCATTCCCGAGGAGGGCGAATTCTCGCTTGCGGTTTCCGCCAAGAGCGCTACGGCTTTGCACGGCGGCGTCTTCCAGGCAAGCTTCGCGGCACAGCCGAAGCCGCTCATGGGTCAGGCAACTGCCACGATCGATGGGAATGCCTTGCGGCTTCGAGTCAGCGGGCTGCCTGCGAGCCTTCGCGGCAAGCCGGTGGAGTTTTTTCCGGAAACAACGGAGGTCATCGAGACTTCCGCGCATTGGAGCCAAGCATGGGACGGCCAGGTCTGGACCGCGCAGGTCCCGCTCTCGCCCCAGCGAAGTCAGAGTCCCGATGTGATGCCGATTGTGCTGACACAGGGCAATGAAGGATGGAGCATTGACGCACGCGTGCAAGGCTCATGGCCTGCGACTGCCGCGCCGGTCGCTGTGTCACCGGCCCTACAAGAAGCGCTTCGCAAGAATGTGACTGCGGCGGCGGCGGAATCGGGCGCCGGGTTGACGTTCACGGCTGCCTTGCTGGGCGCTTTGCTCGGCGGGCTGATCCTGAACCTGATGCCTTGCGTCTTCCCGGTGCTGGCGATCAAGGTGGTCGGCTTCGCCCAGCATGCCAGCGACCAGCGGGCACGGCGCCTCGACGGGGCGGCGTACTCCGCCGGGGTGGTCGCGTCGTTCGCGGCGCTGGGACTGCTCGTCGTCGCGCTGCGCGGCGCCGGGCAGCAGCTCGGTTGGGGGTTCCAGTTGCAGATGCCTGGAGTGGTCGCCGCGCTGGCCGTGTTGTTCACGCTGATCGGCCTGAACCTGACGGGCGTGTTCGAGGTCCGCCAGCTCATCCCCACCCGCTTGGCTTCCCTACAGAGCAGCCATCCGGTGTTGAACTCCTTTCTGTCCGGCGTTCTGGGGGTGGTGGTGGCGTCGCCCTGCACGGCACCTTTCATGGGGGCCGCGCTGGGGTTCGCGGTAGGGCTCCCCGCCGTCCGAGCCCTCTTGATCTTCGCGGCGCTGGGCGCCGGCATGGCGCTGCCGTACCTGGTCGCGAGCTGGGTCCCGGCCTTTGCGCGGCTGCTACCGCGTCCAGATGAGTGGATGGTGACCTTTCGCAAACTGATGGCCTACCCGATGTTCGCAGCGGTGGTGTGGCTGTTGTGGGTGTTAGGGCAGCAAAGCGGCATCGATGCGGTCAGCGCCTTGCTGGTGGTCTTGGTTGCCACCAGCATGCTGGCATGGAGCCTGGGCTTGACGGGCCGCACGCGCGTGATCGTCAGTCTGATTGCAGTCGCGTGTGCGGCTGGATCCGCCTGGCTGCTCGCAGGCCAGATTGGCACAGTGCAGTCGCAGAAGACTGTGGCGGTGAACGATGGTACTTGGCAGGCTTGGGCGCCGGGCCTGGTGGAGCAATTGCTTGCGAGCGGCCGTCCAGTGTTTGTCGACTTCACCGCGGCATGGTGCGTCACATGCCAGTACAACAAAAAGACGGTGTTGCAGAACCCGGTGGTGCTGGCGGACTTCGCAGCCAGGGACGTTGCCCTGTTGCGTGCCGACTGGACGCTGCGCGACCCGGCGATTACCGCCGCACTGGGGAAACTCGGGCGCAGTGGCGTACCTTTGTACGTGCTCTACACCAGCAACGCTCCTGCGCGAGTTCTTTCCGAAATATTGAGCGCGTCCGAACTGCGCGCGGCGCTCTCAGCTTCGACCTTGGCGCCTTCGCCGAAAGGCCCGCAGGCGTCGCAGTAGCTATGTGATGCAGGTGCTTGACCCTCCAGCCACTGTAGGCTTCAAGATGTGTGGACTCTAAGGGACAAGCATGGCTGAACACGACGAAGACGACGAACTCGGTGGGTTGGACGCGAGCAACGCAGCTGACCGCAAAATCTTGCGGACCGTGTTGCTGATCAACCTGGGACAGTCCGCCGCTGGCATCGGCCTTGGCATATGGGCTGCCTCCACTGCGCTGATGGGCGCCGGACTGGACAACCTCGCCGACGCATCGGTCTACGCCGTCAGCTTGTACGCCGTCGGGCGGGCGGCCATGGTCAAGGTACGCGCAGCGCGTTTGTCCGGCTACTTGCTTATTGGCCTAGCCGTGCTGCTATTGGTGGAGGTTCTGCGCCGCTTCTCGGGGGGCGAGGAGCCGGTGGGTCCAGCGATGATGGCGATAGCTGCGGCGAACGCGGCTTTGAACCTGGTGTGTTTGAGGTTGCTGCGCCGTCATCGCGGTGAAGACGTTAACTTCAAGGCGTCGGCGATCTTCACGAACAACGACTCCATCGTCAACGGCTCCATTGTGCTGTCCGGGGCGCTGGTCATGTGGCTGGGATCGAATATCCCGGACCTGTTGCTGGGCGTTGTCGTAGCTGCAATTGCAGCAAATGGGGGGCGCGAAATACTGCGGGAAGCATCAGAAGCCCTTCCGGAATGACTTCGGCTTTTATGGGCACTACGCCGCCGGATATGCGAGCTCCTTGGAGGCCACATACTAACGCGCGTCCGCCCTTCAGAAATCTACAAATCTGAGGTGCTGTGGGCTAGCGATCGGCTGGTCAGCCGTAAGGGCGCGGTGAACCCATGTTGACTACCGACGGCGGGTATGGTTTTGATCAGATGGTGTCGGCGGGCTGCCAGCAATGCGGCAGCAACTCTTCAATCCGGCTGGCCTTGTGGGTGGGCAGCCGGTTGAGGACGTCCTTGTTTGGTTTAAGTCAGGTCACCACAGCAGTGTCCTGTTTGGCAAGTTGTCGATAGGAGTTGGCCTCAACGGGCGGGAGGTACCCGATGGGTTCGAGCAGGCGATGGTGGTTGAACCATGACACCCATTCCAGAGTTGCAAGCTTCACAGCCTCCTTGGTCCGCCACGGCGCTCGGCGTTGAATCAGCTCGGCCTTGTAGAGTCCGTCGACGGTCTCGGGCAAGTCGTTGTCGTAGCTGTCTGTCGCCCTTGCTGCCCACAGATGGCTCGATGCCGGCTTCGGCCAGCCGCTCTGTGTAGAGAATGCTGAGGTACTGAGATCCCCTATCGGAGTGACAGACCAGGCTCCCGTCGCACTCCGGTTGCCGGGCGTACACAGCTGTTCCAGCGCATCGAGCACGAAGTCCGTGCGCATTGAACTGCTCACTCGCCAAGGGGGAACCCTGCCAGCCTCACGAGGCCTCGGTGTTCAGCCGGCCGCGTTTTCTCGGCTTTCTCATCAGCACATAGGCCGCAGGAATCACGAACAAGGACAACAGCGGCGCCGTCACCATACCGCCCAGCATGGGGCCGCGATGCGGCTCATGACCTCCAAGCGTCCCGCTGCACCATGACACTTTCTGGTTGAGTTGCGCAGCACCTTGCTCTGGTACGCCTTGATCGCCGTTGCCATGAGCGGTGTTCTGGGCTGGCTGGCGGCACACCAAGGCCTGGCGCCGCTGCGAGCAATGAAGGCCAAGGCGGTTGCCGTGTCCGGGCATCAGTTCAGCGAGCGCATGCCGGTTCAGGCGGTGCCGGTCGAGATGGCCGATCTGGCGGGCGAGCTCCACGGCATGCTGGACCGCTTGCAAGACGACTGTCACCGGCTGTCGGAGTTCTCGTCAGACCTGGCCACGAACTGCGCAAGCCGATCAGCAACCTGCTGACGCAAACCCAGCTGGCGCTGTCTGCCAAACGTGATGCGCCGACCTACCGCAACATCCTGGCATCGAACGCCGAAGAGCTGTAGCGCATGGCCCGCATGGTGTCGGACATGTTGTTCCTGGCCAACGCCGAACGCGGCATGGTGCTTCCGGGGCGCGAGCGATTTGCCATGGCACTAGAGGTCCAAGCTCTGATGGAGTTCTTTGACGCGGGGGCAGAAGAGAAGGGAGTTCGCCTGACCTTGTCGGGTGACGGCGAACTCGATGGTGACAGACTGATGTTCCGTCGTGCCATGGGCAATCTGCTGTCCAACGCTGTTCGGCACAGTGACCCGGGCAGTCCGGTGGAAAAGACGGTCCACCGAGGCGAATACGTCCTGTCGATCCACGTCATGAACACCGCCGACGTTCGGCGCTGGGGGCCAGCACCCCCGGTTGGCATATCTTCAACCCATTTTTTAAGCGCAAGATGGCCCCCTGTCGCTGCAGGCGAGCAAGTGCCCGGTAAAGCGCTTCGTGAGTAAGACCGATGTCTTCGGAAAGATGCTTCAGCGTTCCTTGTTGAGTCCAAAAACCGGACGCGTCACAGTGAAGTCCTATGAATTGCAGAATCCGCTCCTCGGCTGAGCGCGTCTGCTTTATCTCCAGCCTGGTCCGAAGTCCTTGAACGCGCCGTGCCAACTCGGCCGTGAATGTCCACAACAGCTCGGGCGACTTGCGCAGTTGGTCGACCAATGCCTGCTTGCGAAAAACCAGTACCTCCGAGGATTCCAGTGCTACCGCGTCGCAGTGGTATATGGCTGAGAAAAGTGAAGCTTCGGCAAAGAACTCGCCTTGCCGCACTGTGTGCATCGTGGCTTGACCGCCAGTGAGGGTGGTGCGAATTAGGCGCACACAGCCGGACCGCAGGCGAAAGACGCCCGCACTTGCAGCGCCCTCGCGAAAAAGCATCTGCCCCGAAGCAAGACAACGCAGCGAGGGCGTGACACCAAACGCTCTGTCCGAAGGCGCGATGCAGTCCTCTGCATCTTCAGGTGATGAAGTTTCCATATGACTGCAATCATATTCATCTGGCAAAAATCGAACGAAGATTTTTGGGCACCAACTCCCTTCAGATCCCATATGAAAACGCTACTCGCCTATTTCCTTCTGGCTGGCACTGCCTCCGTTGTCGCAGCCCAGTCCCACAAGCATCCTGATCCAAACCAACCTGCTCAGCTCGCTCCGCACACCGCACCCTCGCAATACGCTGGCTATAAACAGCGCGAAATCAAAGCACTTTCTCCGTAGCAAATCGAAGACTTTCAAGTTGGACGAGGCATGTCGCTCGCACTTGCAGCCGAACTCAATGGCTTCCCCGGCCCCGCCCACGTTGTGGAGCTGGGCGAAAAGTTGCGTCTAACGAAAGACCAAGAGCGAGAAGCGACGGCGCTTACAGAGCAGATGAAGGCCGACGCTCAACGATTCGGCAAGGACGCAATTGAGACCGAAAGGGAATTGGATCGCCTCTTCAGGTCAGGGCCGCCCAGCGAAGCCAGCGTGACTCAGGCAGTTGAACGCGCTGCGCTCGCGCAAGCTTCGCTTCGCGCTTCGCATCTGAACTACCACCTGCGGACGGTCGCAATCCTCACGCCAATGCAAGTAGCGCGCTATCAAGAACTGCGCGGCTATGTAGCGCCTGCCAGCGCTATTCCAAAACACAGGGCAAATTGATGCTGCTGCACAGCAGGCCTGGTGTTTCCGTCATCGACCGGTACGCAACCGCAAGGCGTTCGCGATCACTGACGCCGAACTTAGGCTCATCGCCAGGGCCGCAATCATTGGCGACAGCAGCCATCCGGTGAAGGGATACAGCAGCCCTGCAGCAATCGGTATGCCCAGCGCGTTGTAGAGGAAGGCAAACATCAGGTTCTGCTTCATGTTCCCCACCGTTGCCTCCGACAATTCCCGAGCTGTGGAAATCCCTCGCAGATCGCCCTTGACCAAGGTGACCTGTGCGCTGTTCATCGCCACATCGGTGCCAGTACCCATCGCGATCCCCACGTCTGCCTTGGCAAGGGCGGGCGCGTCATTGATCCCGTCACCCGCCATGGCAACAACACGGCCTTCGGCCTGCAGCCGGGACACCAGGGCCAGCTTGTCCGCAGGCTTGACCTCGCCATGAACCTCATCAATCCCCAGCTTTGCCCCCACCGCCTTGGCGGTGGTCATGCCATCACCCGTGGCCATGACGATGCGCAGCCCCGATGCATGCAAGGTCGCCAGCGCTTCCGGCGTGCTGGCCTTGATGGCATCCGAGACCGCAAGCAGGCCTTGAAGCTGGCCATCGGCCGCCAGGTACATCACGCTGGCGCCTGTGGCGCGCAAGGCCTCTGCCTGCGCAAGCAGCGGGTTCGCAGAAACCCCGACCTGCTCCATGAGGACTGTGTTGCCCAGGGCGAGCTGGCGTCCAGCGACCTGTCCGCGCACCCCGATGCCAGACCCGGACTCAAAGTCCTCGGGCTTGTCCAGGGTCAGCCCCTTGGCGCGGGCCGCCTGGACAATGGCATCGGCCAGCGGGTGCTCGCTGCCCTGGTCCAGACTGGCTGCGAGGCGCAGCACTTCGTCCTCGGACAGACCGGGCATGGCCACCACGCGCTCGAACGAGGGCTTGCCTTCGGTGAGCGTGCCGGTTTTATCCACGATCAGCGTGTCCACCTTGCGCAGGTTTTCGATGGCTGCCGCATCCCTGAACAAAACGCCACGGGTCGCCCCCCGGCCCGTGGCCACCATGATGGACATGGGGGTTGCCAAGCCCAACGCGCAGGGACACGCGATGATCAGCACGGCCACGGCGTTGACCAGGCCATAGACCCAGCGTGGCTCCGGACCGAACAGGCCCCACGCGAACAGTGTGAGCAACGCGATACCCACCACGGCCATCACGAAATAGCCCGCCACCTGGTCCGCCATGCGCTGCATGGGGGCCCGTGAGCGCTGCGCCTGGGCCACCATTTGAACGATCTGCGACAGCATGGTGGCCGAGCCCACCCGCTCGGACCGGATCACCAGAGCGCCGTTGGTATTGAGCGTGGCTCCGATGACGGCGTCCCCAGGTCCTTTGACGATGGGCACAGGCTCGCCAGTGAGCATGGCTTCGTCCACCGCGCTGCTCCCCTCGACCACCACGCCATCCACCGGCACCTTCTCACCGGGACGTACGCGCAAGAGGTCTCCCACATGGACATGGGACAACGGGACATCACTCTCCTGACCGTTGGCGTCGATACGCCGTGCGGTCTTGGGGGCCAGGCCCAGCAGCGATTTGATGGCGGCCGAGGTCTGCGAGCGTGCCTTCAGCTCCAGCATCTGGCCGAGCAGCGTAAGCGAGATGATGACGGCTGCTGCTTCGAAGTAAACCGCCACGCGGCCCATGGCCTGGAACGAGGCCGGAAATACCCCAGGCGCCACGGTGGCGACCACGCTGTAGACAAATGCGGCACCCGTGCCCAGACCGATCAGCGTCCACATGTTGGGACTGCGGTTCGCGATGGATTGGGCACCACGCACAAAGAAGGGCCAGCCAGCCCACAGCACGATGGGAACCGTCAGCACGAGCTCAATCCAGCTCTGTGTGGCCATTTCGAACCACTGCAGCCTGTGCCCCACCATGGCCAGAACAGTGACCACCACGGTCAGTGGCAACGTCCACCAGAAGCGATGCCGGAAATCCACGAGTTCGGCGTTTTCTCCCTCATCCAGCGTGGGGAGCATGGGCTCCAGCGTCATGCCGCATTTGGGGCAGTTCCCGGGGTGGTCCTGCTGCACCTCAGGGTGCATGGGGCAGGTGTAGATGGTGCCGGGCTGAGTGGCTTCTGGCTCTCGCGCAACCTTGTCGGTACCGGGAGGCGTGACAGCGTACTTGTCCGGGTCCTCAACAAACTTCGTTTGGCACTTGGCGCTACAGAAGTAGTAGTGCCGCCCCTCATGCTCCGCCGAGTGATGCGATTGTTCCGTCACGTCCATACCGCAGACTGGATCTTTCAGTTTCGTCATGGGCGGCGGTGTATCCCCGTGGACCCCCTCATGATGCTGATGGCCATGGTGGGTGTGATCGTGCGGT
This sequence comes from Acidovorax sp. GW460-11-11-14-LB4, assembly GCF_059423685.1. Lineage (NCBI taxonomy): Bacteria > Pseudomonadati > Pseudomonadota > Betaproteobacteria > Burkholderiales > Comamonadaceae > Acidovorax > Acidovorax sp. GW460-11-11-14-LB4. The sequence goes on from NZ_JBWKYJ010000021.1 coordinate 39,121, forward strand.
TCCGCGTTGGACATGAATGGCCTCCCTGCAAATGTGTTGTGTGCCTGCAAGATTACTTTTTGCTCGAATCGCCTTCGTGAGAGCCGTGCCCCCCGTGCCCATGGAAGAGGTGCATCAACGGGCAAGCCAGCAAGAGCAGATACGGCCAGTAGCCCGCGATGTGCGACCAATGCTCCCTGAGCAAGAAGAATGCCCCGATGAGCGCAAGCATGATCACCGCGCCGATCAATTTGCGGCTGCCTCCGCTGGCGTTGGCAGCTTCTGAATGCCCTGTGGTGTGGTCGTGGTTCATGGCGATCTCCAAGAAGTGGTCATCGAGATGGTGATGGACCTTGGGGGAACGATAAGGGTTTACATGGTGGCAATGTCAAGCATGATCATCATCAATCCTTGACTTGCGTCACATGAATGGCGGTATGTCCAGGCGTTCAACTTTGATCGCAGCAATGCTCCCTTGCCGCCTTCCCTGGACGCTACGGGTGTTGCACCGCCTCGCCGGGGTGCGTCAACGTGTGCGGGTCGAGGGATTGCCGGAAGGAGCTGCAGATCGCGCAGCATCATCCTTGGCAGAGTCACCCGTGAGCATGCGGCCAGCGGCGTCCACCTTGACCATTCCCAGCCTCGGATGACTCCAGTAGCGTGCCGTTTCTTCCCCGACCTGCATCTTGACCGGCGATGCCTGGTCGCGTGCCTCGTTGCCAGCGGAAGCTGCGAAAGCAACTGCACAAGCCATCGACAGCGCCGCGACAACGGCGGGTGCAAAGATCTTTTTGAACATGGTCTTAACCCTCATCATGAGTCATTGAAACGTCAGCCAGGCTGACGGCCCCACGCGGTCCGATGGGCTCGGTGCGCGTCGTGACGAGGGGAAGTTTGGAATACAGCAACACACCAGAAGATGATGGGTCGATGATATTTCTGTAATGCTGGCAGGCGCCGCTTTGGGCGCGCCGTGAAGCGTTTCGGATGCTGAGAAATTTCACTCAGAAAAGTGTCCCTGCACCAAGTTCGCTCGGCGTTGGCTGTTGCTTGGCAAGTCGGCGCCAATCAATAGCGATTTGAGCTACTGTGCGGGCACTCTCATCATCTCGCCCGCTTCTCATCCTGCACAGCAAGAAAGCTGCTTGACGTCCTTGCTGAAGGTCTGCGCCGCGAGCTTGAGTCCCTCGACCATCGTCAAATAGGGGAACAACTGGTCGGCCAGCTCCTGCACTGTCATGCGGTGCCGAATTGCCAGGGCCGCCGTCTGGATCAGTTCGCCAGCTTCCGGCGCGACCGCCTGCACGCCAATCAAGTGCCCGGTGGTATCGGTCACCAGCTTGATAAAACCACGCGTGTCGAAGTTGGCGAGCGCACGTGGCACGTTGTCCAGCGTCAACAGCCGGCTGTCGGTCTCAATGCCGCCATTGCGCGCTCCTGCTTCGGTGTAGCCCACGGTTGCTACTTGTGGATCGGTGAACACCACGGCGGGCATCGCGGTCAGGTCGAGTGCCGCTTCCCCACCGGTCATGTTGATGGCCGCGCGCGTGCCTGCGGTTGCGGCCACATAGACGAATTGAGGCTGGTCGGTGCAATCGCCTGCCGCGTAAATGTTCCGGCCACTGGTGCGCATGCCCTTGTCAACGACGATGCCCCCCTGCGCATTGACTGTGACCCCCGCCGCGTCCAGCGCGAGGCTGTGCGTGTTCGGTGTCCGCCCCGTTGCGACCAGCAGCCTGTCAGCGCGGATATCTCCGTGCCCCGTCGTCAGCACAAATTCACCGTCAACATGCGCGACCTGGCTGGCTTCCCTGTGCTCCAGCACCTCGATGCCTTCGGCACGAAAAGCAGCAGTCATGGCCTCTCCGATGGCCGGGTCCTCCCGGAAAAACAAGGTGCTGCGCGCCAGAATCACTACTTTGCTGCCTAGCCGGGCAAAAGCCTGGGCCAGCTCCAGCGCCACCACCGACGAGCCAATCACAGCCAGCCGTTCGGGAACGGTGGCACTGGCGAGCGCCTCCGTCGAAGTCCAGTAGGGTGACTCTTTCAAACCCGGAATCGGCGGTAGGGCCGGGCTGGCTCCTGTCGCGACCAAACAGCGGTCGAACACCACGATCTGCTCGTCCCCCTCGCTCAAACGGACGACAAGGCTCCGATCGTCCTTGAAACGCGCTTCACCGTGCAACACCGTGATGCCTGGGTTGCCGTCCAGGATGCCTTCGTACTTGGCATGGCGGAGTTCTTCGACACGTGCCTGCTGCTGCGCTAGCAACCGCTCGCGCAGGATCGTCGGCGGTGTGGGTGACATGCCCCCATCGAACGGGCTTTCTCGGCGCAGATGCGCGATATGCGCGGCGCGGATCATGATTTTGGACGGCACACAGCCAATGTTCACACAAGTTCCGCCGATGGTGCCTCGCTCCACCAGCGTGACGTGCGCGCCTTGCTCGACGGCCTTCAGTGCTGCCGCCATAGCGGCTCCACCACTTCCGATCACGGCTATTTGCAGCGGACGCTCGTTGCCACGGCGCTTGTCAGCGCCCCCTGTCCACTGACGCACCTGATCGAGCGATCCAGCGTGGTTGTGTTTGGGGGGGACATCGGCGAGCATTGCTTTGTAGCCCAGTCTGGCCACAGCGGCAGTCAGAGCATCGGGCAATGTGCCCGGCAGGGTGACAAGTTGGGCAGTGCCTTCGGGGTGGGAGACAAATGCCGACTGTACGCCGGGCACGTCTTCCAAGGCTTTTTTGACGTGTGCCGCACACGAACCGCAGGTCATGCCGGTGATTGTCAGATGGGTCATGCGACAGATCCTTTTTGCTTGTGCGCGCCAGGTAACGGCATCACATGCGCTGCAGTGCAGTTGTCAATGCTTCACCGCTTGACACTGGATGGAAACCCCACCTCTGCGGTTGCCTTGGTCAGCTTCTGCACGCTGGTCTTTGCGTCATCGAAGGTGACAGCTGCGTCGCGCGTCTCAAAGGTCACCTCAACTTCGCTAACGCCTTCGATCTTGGAAAGCGCTTTTTTGACGATGATCGGGCAGGTGGAGCAGGTCATGCCGGGAATGGCCAGCATGACGGTCTGGGTGGCGGCCCACACGGGGACAACGGCCAGGGTGAGCGCCAGGGAGGCAAGTAGTTGTTTCATGAAGAACTCCTGTGATCAATAGAAAAATGGCATGACATAGGGGAACCCGAGCGCGACCACAATCAGTGCGGCCACGCTCCAGAAAATAAGCTTGTAGGCAGCTCGCACCTGGGAAATCGCGCAGATCTCCCCCGGTTTACAGGCTTGCACCGGGCGGTAAATGCGCCGCCAGGCGAAGAACAGCGCCACCAGCGCGACCCCGATGAAGATCGGGCGGTAGGGCTCCAGCGCGGTCAGGTTGCCAATCCATGCCCCGCTGAATCCCAGGGTGATCAGGACCAGCGGTCCGAGGCAGCAAGTCGAGGCAAGGATGGCCGCCAGCCCTCCGGCGAAGAGCGCTGTGCGCCCGTTGTTTGGCTCCGACATGCGCTTGACCTTTCAAAATTGGTTGAATCCCGTAACCTTACTTCCGTAGTCATGTACGGAGTCAAGCGGTATGAAAGCCAATTTGGAGAGTTTTACGATCGGCGCTTTTGCCGAGGCGGCCGGGGTCAATGTAGAGACCATCCGGTTCTATCAGCGCAAGGGATTGTTGCCCGAGCCGGCCAAGCCTCACGGCAGCATCCGCCGCTATGGAGATGCAGATGTGACGCGGGTGCGCTTCGTCAAAGCGGCTCAGCGCCTGGGCTTCAGCCTGGATGCAATAGCCGAGCTGCTGCGGCTAGACGATGGAACTCATTGTGAAGAAGCCAGCGCACTGGCTGAGTCCAAGCTCAAGGATGTGCGCGAGAAGATAGCCGATTTGGCACGCATGGAGTCGGTGCTGTCTGAACTGGTATGCGCATGCCATGCGAGAAAAGGGAATGTCTCCTGCCCGCTGATTGCGTCGCTGCAGGACGGCGGGAGACTCTCGTTGCCGCAATGAGGTGGCCGCAGTGTCGTATGACGCCCAGAACCGACGCGGGGGATGCACTCGGGTTTTAGTGGATTGCAGATTGCTGTCGAAAGCGTAATCAGGAGGTCACCTCCATGTGGGGCGGCAATTTTTAGACTTCTCTCCGTGGTGCAGAAAACGCCACCTGGATGAACCATATCGGGCATCCGGCGCCACAGGAGACCATCATGAAAGTTCGTACCGCAATCCTCGTCGCCAGCCTTGCTGCATCCGCCACCGCCTCTTTCGCAACTTCCGTTTACCACGCAAGCCCAAGCCAGGAGGAAGGCGTGAGCCTGGCCGCCGACCATTTGGGCAATGCGGTGAGCCGCCAAGCGGTCGAAAGCACCGTGCTGGCCGCTCAGAAGGACGGTTCGCTGTACTGGATCAGCCGTGACTACCCTGCCACTTATCCACTCGTTCCGGGCCCCAAACTGACCAAGACCCGCCAGCAAGTCCTCGATGAGTTGCAGTCAGCCAAGCGCAACCCCGTCGGTCGTGACGGTGTACGGGATATGGGCGGCGAAGCTGGCTGGGTCGATGCCCGCCAACTGCCCTGAACCCTCTCAACGATCACCGGCAACCGCGTGCCCTCCCAAACCGGCCTGCGGTTGCACCTGAACCATTGCCATCTACCCAAAAAGGAAACACCATCATGAAACTGAAGTCCACCCTCATCGTCCTTTCCCTCATCGCAGCCCCCGCTTTTGCGTCGGACCAAGCGGTCAGCAAGACGCGCGAACAAGTGCTGGCTGAATTGGCGCAGGCTCAGCAAAACGGCGAGATGCTTGCTGCAGGCGACTCGGGGATGACTCTCAAGCAAATCAACCCCGGAGCCTATCGCTCGACTACTTCGACTCAGGCTAGCAAATCCCGCGAGCAAGTGCGGGAAGAATTGGAGCAGGCTATCCGTACGGGTGACATCATGGTGGCCGGTGAATTCGGAGTCAAACGCAATGAGTTGATGTCTGGTCGCTATCCGATCGTGGCAGGCAAGTCGTTGAAGACGCGGGAACAAGTCAAGAGTGAGTTGGCACGAGCCATCCGCGAAGGAGAAATCATCGCTGTGGGCGAAGACGGCCGCAAGCTCAATGAAATCTATCCTGACCGCTACCACGCAGCGCACCATGCAGGCGTGGCCGCCACCTCGGACGAATCCACCAAGGCCCCTCGGTTCTAAACGGGTTCTCCGGGCGGTCGGCGGCTGATCTGGAGGGGGTCTTTCGAAACAGGGCCTCCTCCAATTGGCTCGCCATGCATGTCTGCGGCGCTAGCAGCAAGTGCGTGCGACATCTACTTTTGCATTGCTCTGGCCTCCGAGCATCAGACTTGCATGTTCATCACATCGGTGTAGGCCTGGACAATGCGGTTGCGGCTCTGAAGAGTGGCCTGAAACGCGATGTTCGACTTGACTCCAGCGAGCATCGTTTCTTCAAGACTGACCGTGGGATTGCCGAATGTGACCTCGCGGCTTAGGCGACCAGACTCACTCTGCAACTGGCTTGTGGTTGAAAGCGCCTGCTTCATCGCGTCCAGAAAACCGCCTCCCTGGATGCTCGGTGCTTTGGGCACAGAGTTTCCCAGCGAACTGACAGGCAATAGTGCATCCAATGGCTTTGTCGTGACGTTCATGCCGAGGCTTTCTGGGGCGAAGAGTTTGCGAAGTTCTGCCTCGAAATCTGTACCGAGGCAACGCCCAATCGTAGAGATTGGAGTTCGATCTGTAGCTTTCGCAACGCAAGGCGCCACCCGTCAATCCCGCCGTTCGGGATAACAGAAACTTCATCTTGCCGACATCGCCGTGGGTCGCCGCATCCCTGGGGCCCAAAGAGCCGAGCGCAGCGAAGCGCGCCGCACGAAATAGCCGTGGCTCACAGCCGCTGCGAAATCTCCAGCAACGGCTTGATGCTGGACCCAAAGCGGCTCATGGAGGCATGGTTCTGCTCCAGCTGGCTGTAAGGCAAGTACCGGATTCCCAGCTCCGACACCCTGGAGAAGGCAGGCCTTTGAAGTTGCTCAGCGACCTTGTCTCTGCGATTGTCTGGAGCCACCAGAAACAGGGCGCAGTTGCCCGCAACCGGCGTTCCCAGGGCCAGATCGAGCATGCGTACGATGCCCGAATAGATGGACGTGGTGTGTTCGACTTCGAATGCGGCGGCGAATTGCGAGGTCTGGGGATCAACCCATACGACATCGATCAGTCGCACGGACTCCAGTCCTCGGTCCAGGCTGGCGGGCAACTGCGCCATGCATCCATCTCCCAGCAGCCCCCCGCCATAGGCGCGGCCCCGGTCGTTGGACGCTATCCAGACCTCAAATCCGAGCGCCTTGCCCAGGTCGCGCAGCGAAGCCTGGACACCCGTGTGGGTCGCATCGCTCTCGGTCGCTTGGGACAGTTCTCGTTGCAATGCGGTGGATTCCTGCCGCACACGTTCAAGGTCTTCTTGCCAGAGAGCTGTCGCCGCTACATCCATTGCTTGTGGCGGCGCTTCATATCGGCCACTGCCAATGTCAAACATGAGTCCTGCAATCGCGCCCAGATCGTTCGACAGTTTTAGCCGGTACCGCGCGTTCAAGCGCAGCAAGCCCTCCCGCATGGAGAGATAGTGGTCCCAGCGCCCAAGCTTCACGCGCCCCCCGGTCACCGCGTTGAAACCATTGACGATGGCCGTGTTGAAGGGAGAGACCAGCGTTGGGTGGATGAAATACAGCAAGTTGGCGACCGCTGGGCCCAAGCCTTTGATGCCAATCGCATCAATGCGCTGTATGGCGGCCACTACGTCTTCTGCGCAGTCACAGTGATCGCAGGTGTGCAGGAGGTCCGCAAAGGCGCGCTGGTTGCTCGTGTTCTCGTAGATGTCCGGAATCCGCAGCTTGGGCTTCCAGAGGAACGCGTGGTCCGCTCCCTTGAAAATCTGGCGCTGCTCTGCCACGGAACCCACGATCGTCTCCAGCGAGGAGCCTCGGTAGGCGTTGCCAAACGTTCCGCCCCGGATGTCCTCCACCACCTGCGCGATGCCTCGGCGAATGGAGCGGAAGTTCTTGATCCGCTGATCCCACAGGAACCAGGTGTTGTAGGTGCTGCTTGGATGTGCCTTCCAGCAGTCTATGAGGGTTGCCAGGGGGTCATGCATCTGTCGTGAGGTGCTTGCCAATGCTCTGTGCACTGGGGAAATACATCGAAAAACAAGTCCTGCCATCGGCCGAACTCACGGAAATCCGCCCCCGGTGCGCATGAACAATCGCCTGGGTAATGGACAAGCCCAGGCCCGCGCCGTCCGAGTCCAGCTGCTTGCGCGACTTGTCCGCCCTAAAGAAGCGGTCGAACAGGCGGGGGATCATCTGCGCCTCGATGGAAGGTCCAGTGTTGACGACGTCCACGGTGGTTCCGTGCAGGCCCCCCTGGATGTCCACGACCACCAGCTCGCCTGGTGGGGTGTAGCGAATGGCGTTGGACAGGAGATTGCTGAGCGCCCGGCGCAACATCAACCGGTCGCCTGTGATCTCCGCCGTCCCGATCAATTGCAGTCGGACTTGCTTCTCTTCTGCCAAGGCCTCGTAGAAGTCAAACAAAGCCTGAGCTTCATCATGGACCGCGATTCTTTCCGTGCTGGGAAGAATGAGACCGTGGTCAGCCTTGGCCAGGAACAACATGTCAGCCACCATGCGGGCCAGGCGCTGGTACTCCTCGGCGTTGGAGGCCAGTATGTCCTGGTACTCCTCAGAGGAGCGAGCCTGGCTGAGTGTGACCTGCGTCTGTGTCATCAGATTGTTGATCGGCGTACGCAGCTCGTGAGCCAGGTCCGAAGAAAACTCGGACAGGCGGTCGAACTCCTCCTTCAAGCGCCGGAGCATCTCGTTGAGGGTGGTCGCCAGGTCGGCCATCTCCACCGGAAACTCCTGGGTTGGCATCCGCTCATCCAGTCGCTGTGCCGTGATGGCCATAGCGCGGGACCGCATGGCGCGAAGGGGGGCCAATCCATTCTTTGCGGCCCACCAGCCCAGGACCCCAGCCACCAGTGTTGCCAATGCCACGTAGCCCACAAGCACCCAAATCAATTCGTACATGAAGTGCTTGTGGTGGGCAATGTCCACCGCCACCCAGACCTGCAGCGGCGGCTCTGCGGAATCAGGCAGCGTCACGGCTTCGGACATTCCCCGGTACTCACGGTCCTTGATTCGCCACGAGGCGACCCCCAAGCGGGAATGCTGGGTCCGCACGCTCAAGTCCGCAGGAAACTCAAAGTCTTCCGTCGAGTACAGCGATTGACCATTGCGAAGCACGGTGACGAAGAGGCCCTCATGGCTGTGCAAAACGTCATCCAGCCGCGTCTTCAGATCCTGCGGCGACTTCGATTTGCCGATGACTTCACGCGTCAGGTGAACCTTGTCACGCAGTGCATCGCGGTCAAGCTCCACGAAATGCCGGTCAATGGAAATCGCCACGAGAGTTCCCAGTCCAATTAGCACCAGCCCGGAAGCCAAAGTAAAAAAGACCGTCAGCCGTGTCGTGAGCGAGTACCGGGCTTTCACGCACGCTCCTGCGGCGCTTCAAGCACATACCCCATGCCTCGCACCGTCTGGATCAGCTTGGCGTCATAGGCATCGTCAATCTTGGCCCGAAGCCTGCGCATCGCCACCTCGATCACGTTGGAATCGCTGTCGAAATTCATATCCCACACCTGCGACGCGATCAGAGAGCGCGGCAGAACTTCCCCTTGGCGGCGCATCAGCAGCTCCAGGAGTCCGAACTCCTTGGCCGTGAGGTCGATGCGTTTGCCAGATCTGCTGACTCGCCGCCGCAAGAGGTCTAGTTCTAGATCGGCCACCTGGAGGACCGTCACCTCGGTGCCATTGCGACCACGCCTGAGGATGGTGCGCGCTCGCGCCAATAGCTCGGCAAAGGAAAACGGTTTGACCAGGTAGTCGTCCGCCCCCAGTTCCAACCCTTTGATCCGGTCTTGCACCTGATCCTTGGCCGTGAGAAACAGTACGGGCATCTCCAGGCCCCGGCGACGCAGATTGGTGAGCACCTGCCAGCCATCCATCCCAGGAAGCATCACATCCAGGATCACCAGGTCGTAGTCACCTTCCTGGGCCAGATGCAGGCCATCGACTCCGTTGTGAACCAGATCGGCGTTGAACCCTGCCTCACGCAAGCCTTGGCGCAGGTATTCGCCGGTTTTGATTTCATCCTCGACGATCAATATCTTCACGGGATCTCCCTGTCTGCGAATGACGGCAAGTGTGCCTGCAGATCGCGGGCTTTCTTTCAGATGACAAAGATGTAATTAAGCCGTTATGTCGGCGGAAGCCTTGGGATCACACAATGCGTTGCATCAAGAACGCATGGTGAACCTATGAAAATTTCCTGGCTTTCACGACCTATATCAACCCCCTGGCTGGCCGCCGCGCTAATAGCGCCGTCCCTGGCTCTGGCTCAGATGCCAGAGGGCGAATCCGCCAAGGTGGACTATCAGCTTTCGTACCGATCAGCCCTCTCGGGCTACGAAGCCTACAAAGAGCAATCCGTCCAGCCCTGGAAAGCGGCCAATGACAAGGTGGGCGAGATCGGAGGCTGGCGCACCTATGCCAAGGAAATTCGCCAGACGGCACCCACAACCGGCCAGGACCAACCCGCGCAGGGCCATGACGCACACCACGGGGGCAAACAATGAACCGCCCCTTGCACACGCCCCGCGCCAAACTCGTGATCGCCGTGGCCGCAGTGGCGGTCTTGTCTGGTTGCGCCAGCGTGAATCTGGAGCAGAACCTCACCAGCGCCAATACAGCCGCAAGCGGTTTCACGGACGGCCAGCTTACCTTGGCCCGGGACCAGAGCGAGCGGGACGCCTTGCGCCAGCGCGCTTCGGATCTGCTGGCCAAGCCGCTCAGTCAGAAGGATGCCGTTCAACTCGCACTCGTCAATAGCCCATCCCTGCAGGCCATCGTGGCCCAAAACTGGGCGGACGCTTCCACGGCAGCCCAGTCCGGCCGCATCGCCAACCCCATCCTGAGCCTGGAGCGCGTTCGCCTGGGCAGCGAGACGGAGATCGGCCGCCTCCTGTCCTTCGGGCTGCTGGACCTGCTGACCTTGCCGACGCGCAAAGGCATCGCCGAGCAGCGCATCAAGCAGACCCAGTTGCGCCTGAGCAGCGAGGTAGTGGACCAAGTCACGCAGGTACGTCAGGCATGGGTACGCGCCGTTGCCGCGCAACAAACGCTGGCCTACACCCAACAGGTCGTCGCCAGTGCCCAAGCCAGTGCCGAACTGGCCAAGCGCATGCAGGCGGTGGGCAATTTCAACAAGCTTGACCGTGCACGCCAGCAAGCGTTCTATGCCGACACAGCGACCCAGCTGGCCAGTGCCCAGCACCAAGTCACGGCAGCCCGTGAGGAACTGGTCCGGCTGCTGGGTCTGGACGACAGCCAAGCCCAACAGCTCAAGTTGCCTGAGCGCCTGCCCACACTGCCCAAGGAGCCGCTGTCCCCATCGGACGCTGGCCGCCAAGCGTCTAAGGGGCGGCTGGATCTGCAGATCGCGAAGGCTGACTACGACGCAGCTGCACGCGCGCAAGGCTGGAACAGGATCACGACCTTCACAGACATCGAGTTGGGCGTGCGGCGCGACTCTGTCTTTGATGCCGCCGAGAACACCCACTCCACGCGGCGCGGCTTCGAGATCAGCCTGCAGCTGCCGATCTTCGACTGGGGTGGAATGCGGCGCGACGCCATGAATGCGCAGACCCTGGCTGCGGCCAACCGCCTGGAAGCAACCGCACGCGCGGCGGGTTCGAACCTTAGGGAGAGCTACTCCGCGTACCGCACTGCATATGACATCGCGCGTCACCACCGCGACGAGGTGATTCCCCTGCGAAAAACCATCTCCGAAGAAAACCAGCTTCGCTACAACGGGATGCTGATCAGCGTTTTCGAATTGCTGGCGGACTCCCGCGATCAGGTCAGCTCGGTGATGGCGGCCCTGAACGCCGAACAGCAGTTCTGGCTGGCGGATGCTGCTCTTCAGGCCTCTCTCATCGGCAAGCCCACCAGCGCTGGCGTCTCGGGCGGCGGCGCAGCCGCTGCCGAAGCCGGTGCAGGCCACTGATCCCCTCAAGGAAACCAACATGAATTCAAGAAGAGATTTTTTCCGGTTTGCTGGCATTGCCGGAGGGGCAGTGGCCGCAGCGACTGTGAGCCGCGTGGCGATGGCCGCACTGCCAGAGCCCATTTTCCAGGGCAGCGCCGACACCATGGCCCCCTTGGTGCCCAACTCCGGGCGCCCCTACAACCCGGTGGTCACGCTCAACGGCTGGACGCTGCCCTGGCGCATGAACCAGGGGGTCAAGGAGTTCCACCTGGTGGCAGAACCCGTTGTGCGCGAAATGGCCCCTGGCTTCAAGGCCCACCTGTGGGGATACAACGGCCAGAGTCCTGGTCCCACCATTGAAGTGGTGGAAGGCGACCGCGTTCGCATTTTTGTGACCAACAAGCTGCCCGAGCACACCAGCATCCACTGGCATGGACAGCGTTTGCCCAATGGCATGGACGGTGTGGCTGGATTGAACCAGCCCGCAATCCAGTCGGGCAAGACCTTCGTCTACGAGTTCGTGGCACGCCGCCCGGGCACCTTCATGTACCACCCGCATGCCGATGAAATGACCCAGATGGCCATGGGCATGATGGGCTTCTGGATCACGCATCCGAAGACCAAGCATCCGCTGATTGATGAAGTGAATCGAGACTTTTGCTTCCTGCTCAGTGCGTATGACATTGAGCCCGGGGCCGCGACGCCCAAGGTTGCAGAGATGACGAACTTCAATCTGTGGACATGGAACAGCCGCATCTTTCCTGGCATCGACTCCTTGAACGTCCGGCTCAACGACAAGGTGCGTATTCGCATCGGCAACCTCACCATGACCAACCACCCGATGCACTTGCACGGTCACGAGTTTTTGGTGACGGGCACGGATGGTGGTCCTACACCCAAGAGCACCCGTCTCTATGAAGTGACCACCGACGTGGCCGTGGGCCAGATGCGCCAGATCGAGTTCCTCGCGGACGAAGAAGGTGACTGGGCATTCCACTGCCACAAGAGCCACCACACCATGAACGCAATGGGTCACGACATTCCCACCATGATTGGCGTAGACCACCGGGGCGTGGCCAAGAAGATCAACAACCTGATTCCCGACTACATGGTCATGGGCGAACGGGGCATGGCGGACATGACCGAGATGGAGATGCCTATTCCGGACAACACCGTCCCCATGATGACCGGGGAAGGCCCCTTCGGCTCGGTGGAGATGGGTGGCATGTTCAGTGTCCTGAAGGTGCGCCGCGACCAGAAGCCAGGCGACTACAAGAACCCGGGTTGGTACAAAAACCCGGAGGGCACGGTGGCGTATGAGTACACCGGTCCGATGGCGGAGCCTGCCCGCTTCAAAGCCGAGGGCGGCCAGTCCATGCCCCGCAAAGAGAAGTCCAGTTCGGACACTGTCGTCAAGGTCAAAAAGCCGTCTTCGCACAGCGGCCACTGATCGCCTCCTTTCCTCATCCACAACCCAAGGTAACTATGAAACGCACTCTTTCCCTGATCGCCGCCTCCGCCCTGGTGGCCCTGTCCTTCAACAGCTTTGCGGGCGGTACCCACAGCGGCGGTCACGGCCATGGAAGCGAGGAGTCAGCCATCGGCGAACCAGGCAAAGCCTCCAAAGTCAGTCGCACAATCAACGTGGACATGGCTGACACCATGCGCTTCACGCCCGCCGCGATCTCCGTCAAGCAGGGCGAAACGGTCAAGTTCGTGATCAAGAACAGTGGCCAGGTCAAGCATGAGTTCAGCCTGGGCACCGATGCCGAACTCAAGGAGCACTACGAGACGATGAAGAAGTTCCCGGACATGGAGCATGACGAGCCCAGCAAGGTGTCGCTGGCCCCCGGCAAGCAAGGCGAAATCATCTGGCAGTTCACCAAGGCTGGCGAAGTGAAGTTCGCCTGCCTGTACCCAGGCCACTACGACGCAGGCATGAAGGGCCAGGTCACGGTGGTCAAGAAGTAATCGGGGAATCCCTGCACGCAATTGAACAAGGAGCTCGTATGAAAAACGCAAACACTTTATTGATCGGCGCTATGTTGTCGCTGGTCACTCTCATGCCGCTGTCGGCCGTGGCGCAGGCCGCTGGAGACGCCGGAAAAGCCGCATCCACGACCGCAGCCTCCATGACCGATGGAGAGGTGCGCAAGATCGACAAGGACGCCGGAAAAATCACCATCAAGCATGGCGACATCAAGCACTTGGAGATGCCGGGGATGACCATGGTGTTTGCTGCCAAGGACAAGGCCCTGCTCGACAAGGCGCAGGTCGGCGACAAGATCCGCTTCATGGTGATCAACGAGGGCGGAAAGATGGTGGTCACCGCCATCGAGCCTGCCAAGTAAGCGCAAAAAGTGTCTCGATACGCCCTCAAGAAAAGGGGGCGTTCTTCTGTTCGCACGTCAACCTACCAAGGAAAAATCATGAGAACTCTCCTTATCGCCCTGGCCATGACCGCCGCATCGTCCGCATTCGCCGCTGGCGACACCCAAGAGGCCACGCCCTACACCAACTCCAAGGCGCAAGCGCATGGCGAGGAACACAAAAAGGCCCGTCCTGCGACCGGTGTGAAGCGGACCAAGGATGGCAGTACGGCGCGGGGTGAAGGCTCTGGCATCGCCGACACCAGCAAGGCCGAAGCCCGTGGTCAGGAAAAGGCCAATGCGCGTGAAGCCATGCCGCACAAGGAAGCCACTCCGGGCTCCACGCCCAAGTAGTTCCGAGACAGAGAGGTGGCAAAAAAGTAGCAACCGCCCAAAGACCTCAGGCCGACCATCGCTGCGTCAAGGCGATGGTCGGCGGCTCCAAGGCGGTGTCAATGCCCGCCGCGATGAACGTGTGCCGGAGCAGATCTTTTGCGGTACGGACGCGTAGTCAAGAGGGCGGGTAGCCCGCCTCGGTGAGCGCTTCCGCAAGCGTCAGGCGGTCTTCAGCACTCTGCACCGTAACCAAGCGCTTGGACATGTCCACCTGCACCTTGCAGCCAGGATCCACCATCTGCAGTGTCTGGTTCACCATCCCTGCGCAGTGCCCGCAGGTCATGTCGGGAAGCTGGAATTCATGCATTTACTTCTCGTGGCAAAGAGTTGAGAGGAGTGCAGTCTCGGACTTGCCACAGTGGCAAGGTCAACCACTTTTTCCTCCATGGCACAGACACGCCTCGCCATGGGCGGCCGCGACAAGCTCATTAAGAATTCCACAGCTCTGATGCGCATGCTCTCCACTGCATGCTGAGCGCAGCTGCAGCAGTTGCTTTTCCAACGCCATCATGCTGATGAGACGAGCGCGCAGCCGACTTAGCTGGTCGTCAATCAGATTGTTGACGTCTGCGCACGCCTCCTGGGGCGCATCTAGCGCACCCAACAGGCTCCTCACATCTGCCAGTGGGATGTCGAGTGCCCTACAGTGCCGTACAAAGGACAGCCGCTCCAGGTGAGCGGGAGCATAGTTGCGATAGCCGTTGGCCAGCCGCGCGGGCTGGGGCAACAAGCCTTCCTTTTCGTAAAAACGGATCGTTTCGGCGTCAACGCCTGTTGCGGCGGCCAGTTCCTTGATCTGCATGTTGAGAGCTGGATATTGGAGGTCTTGACACTGTAGCTACTCCAAGGTTTCCAATCGAGGCATCAAGGAGAGAAATTTATGAAATCCTGCTGCGACGAAGCACAAAAACCAACCTCCCAGGACCCATGCTGCGCTCCAGCCGCTCCCGTCTCTACTCAGCTTGATTCCTGTTGCGCCAGCCCGGTTGCGGCCTCTCCAGATACTTGCTGTACCCCACATTCGCTAGCAACCGCAGCGCCTTCGTTTGCAAATGGGCGTGGCCCCCAGGGAGCCATGTTCCGCATCGAGGCCATGGACTGCGCAGCCGAAGAAAGTGAGATCCGCCGCGCGCTGAAGTCAATTGCCGGGGTGCGCGGCCTGGGGTTTCAGCTCGGCGCACGCACGCTGACCATTGACGCCCCTGATGCTGTGATTCCTCAAGCCTTGGCGGCCATTCGCAAGGCAGGGTTCGACCCGCAGCCCGTGGCAACCGCTGCGGCAACGGGCGAAGCCCCTGGGCGGGCCTCCACCACCGACGAACTCGGGCGTATGGGGTTGGCGCTGGGCCTGGCCGTCTGCGCCGAAGCCGTGGCCTTCTTCTCTCCAGACACGCTGGCCTTCAAGGGCATTGGCATGGCCCTGGCGGCGGCGGCCATCTGGCTGGCGGGCTTTTCCACCTACCGCAAGGGGTTTGCCGCCTTGCTGCAGGGACGGCTGAACATCAATGCGCTGATGACGGTGGCCGTGACCGGCGCGTTTCTCATTGGCCAATGGCCAGAAGCCGCCATGGTGATGGCCCTCTATGCCATTGCTGAATTGATCGAAGGCCGCGCGGTAGACCGTGCACGCAATGCCATCAAGAGCCTGTTGGATCTCACGCCCGAGACGGCCGAAGTACGCCAGCCTGACGGCAGCTGGAAATCGGTGGCCGCTGCACAGGTTCCCGTCAACGCCATCGTCCGGGTCAGGCCGGGCGAGCGCATGCCGCTGGACGGCACGGTGGCCGTTGGGACCAGCGCAGTCAACCAGGCGCCGGTCACGGGAGAGAGCATTCCGGTGGACAAGGTTCCTGGAGATCCCGTGTTTGCTGGCACCATCAACGAAACAGGCACCCTGGAGGTGATGGTCACGGCAGAGGCCAGCAACACCACCTTGGCCCGCATCATTCACTCGGTGGAACAGGCGCAGGGCTCACGCGCCCCCACACAGCAGTTCGTGGACCGGTTTGCTGCCATTTACACCCCGGCTGTGTTCATCATGGCCGTTCTTGTGGCGACGCTCACTCCGGTCTTTATGGACCTGACGTGGGTGGATGCCGTCTACAAGGCTCTGGTACTGCTGGTCATCGCCTGCCCCTGTGCGCTGGTGATCGCAACGCCGGTGACGGTGGTCAGTGGTCTGGCTTCTGCGGCCCGGCGTGGCATCCTCATCAAGGGCGGGGTTTACCTGGAAGACGCGCACAAACTCAAGGTCATTGCGCTCGACAAGACCGGCACGATCACGGAAGGAAAACCCAAACTGGTGGCCCAGCACGTGCTGGCCAGAACGTATCCCGAAACCCAGATTCTGGGCTGGGCGGCGGACCTGGCCGGTCACTCTGACCACCCCGTGTCCAAGGCCATCGCGCAAGGACTGTCTGCTGGCCAGGGCATCGTGGCAGGCTTCACGGCCCTTGCCGGACGTGGTGTGGAAGCCCAGCTTGATGGCCAACCCCTGATTCTCGGGAATCACCGGCTCATCGAGGAACGGGGTCTTTGCAGCCCCGCCATTGAGACGCTGCTACAGGCACAGGAATCGCAGGGCCGCACGGTGACCCTTCTGGCCAGTCAATCGGAGGTTCTTGCCATCTTTGCGGTGGCCGACACCATCAAGGACAGCTCACGGGAGGCCATCGCCCAGCTACACGCGCTGGGAATCGCCTCGGTCATGCTGACCGGAGACAACCAAGCCACGGCAGAGACCATCGCCAAACAGGCGGGCATCGACCAGGCGCATGGAAACCTGCTGCCAGAAGACAAGCTGTCGGCCATTGAGCAGATGCAGGCCCAGTACGGTGCCACGGCGATGACGGGGGATGGCATCAATGACGCACCTGCGCTGGCACGCGCCGACATCGGCCTTGCCATGGGTGCAGCAGGAACCGACACGGCCATGGAGGCTGCGGACATCGTCATCATGAATGACGATCTGCGCCGCATCCCCGAAGTCATCCAGCTCTCCAGGCGCACGCGGGGCATCCTTCTTCAGAACATCGTGCTGGCGCTGGGTATCAAGACGGTGTTCTTGGTGCTTGCGGTCTTTGGGAACGCGTCGATGTGGATGGCGGTTTTTGCGGACATGGGGGCCAGCCTCCTGGTGGTTGGCAATGGGCTGAGGCTGCTGCGCGGCACGCGCGCTCACGCGGTCCGCGCTGTTGGTTAGATCTAGCGGGTTCAGTGAACGTGCTGATGGTGCACGTCAGGAGCATGGGGATGGGCGTGGGTCACAGGCTCATGGGTGTGCTTGTGGCTGTGGCTGCCAGTTGGCATTACTACGTGCACATGTGCATGGTGCCCATCGTCGTGCCGGTGAGCATGCTCATGCTCCAGCACTTCGTGCGTGTGCTCGTGTCCATGGCTTTCCGCCAGATGGAGCATTACTCCCGCCAACATGAACACTCCACCCAAGAGCATAAACCACCCCGCAGAGCGTTCCCCGAAACCGAAGGCCACGGCAGCACCAATGAAGGGCGCGAAGGCGAACACCGAGCCCGTCCGCGCCGCACCAAATGCCCGCTGGGCCAGGAGGTAACAGCGCAGACTCAGGCCGTAACCAGTGGCTCCAACGGCGAGAAGTCCCAGTGCTGCGGACAGGGAAGGCAAAGGCTCCCCAGTCGAAACAGCCAATGCAGCCGTCGCTGCGGCCCCCAGGGTGGCCTTGGCCATCACCACCTGGCTGGGGTCGCGCTCAGCCAGCCCACGGGACAAGGTGTTGTCCACCCCCCAGGCGACCGTGGCCAGCAGCACGGCAAGCAGCCCCAGCAACTGCACGCCTCCTTGCAGGCCTTGGTCCAGAACGAGCGCCATTCCTCCTGCGAGCAGCAACAGCATGGCGGCCCACACGCGGCGGTCCATGGTTTCGCTGTACAGCCACCATGCCAGCGTGGCGGTGAACAGCGCTTCCAGAGTGAGCATGAGCGACGCGCTGGCTCCGCTCGTGTGCTGCAGGCCCCAGGCCAGGGCCACCGGCCCCAGCGCGGCGCCAAAGCCAGCCATCGCCAGAAGGCGCGGAATGTCGGACCTCTGCACTCGCGCTTCATGCGCAGCAGTCCGCAGCGACAGTGCCCCGATCAGGGCCGCTCCTAAGTACAGCAGCGCTGCGGTCGTGAAGGCCCCGAGCCCTGCGCCCAGCCTCTGTACCGCGGGCGTGCTGATGCCGAAGAGTACAGCCGCCAGCAGGGCGAGAAAGCCACCGCGCAAGGCGGGAAGATGCAAAGGGTCACGCTTCATAGGTGAGGGATTTGAGCACGACATCGGAGTCTGGTAATCCCCAGAACTGGACAAGGCAAGGGGTTCAAAGACGGAAATAGCTGACTCGACGAGAAGTGGAAGGTCTGCTTTCGAAGAAAGCGGCCAACGACATTGTCAGACTGAGCGACGGCAACCAGCCTGGTTCTGCCATTCGTGAGAGCTGTTCTACAGCGGTTGCGTCCGTTCGAGGTAGGATGCCAATGTGCTCAGCCTCAAGCCGTGGTCGGTTCACCTTGCAGC
This sequence comes from Acidovorax sp. GW460-11-11-14-LB4, assembly GCF_059423685.1. Lineage (NCBI taxonomy): Bacteria > Pseudomonadati > Pseudomonadota > Betaproteobacteria > Burkholderiales > Comamonadaceae > Acidovorax > Acidovorax sp. GW460-11-11-14-LB4. Next base: position 57,509 of record NZ_JBWKYJ010000021.1, read on the forward strand.
TCTGGAACTCCAATGACCGGTTGTCATGGCACTGTAGTCATCTAGACTAGCAAGTCACTGATCGCCCCTTTTTTGAAGGCGACAGCTGTTTGCTGCTGGGACTTGTCGGCATAGTGCTCAGTTGCCGCTCTTGACCAGAGCGTATCGCTCCATGATCCTGTCGGCTCGATGCTCTAGCCGCGCCGCAGAAGCGGCGTTTTGCTGGTTCTAGGGAAATTACTCGCCTGTATGAATTCGCGTTCTTTCTTGATATGCGACTTTGCGATGTCGGACTTGAGACGTTCCGGTGGAATGTCGGAGATCGTCCAGGCAAAGCTGAATTCGACGGGCGAAACCTGTGCACTCAAATTTTCCCGTCGCGGTGACAGCGACTCCCAGGCTGTTGCGAGTTTCTCTCGTGAGGCCAATGCACTCAGTGACATATCCCATCGAAACATTGTCCGCCTGCTCGGAATCGGTACTGATGGTGCTAAGAGATTCTTGGCGCTCGAGTGGCTCGAGGAAACACTAAGCGACTACATCTTGTCGATCGGCCCGATGGAGTGGCCGTCTTTCTACGAGAACGTGGGAAGGCCGATCCTCGAAGGGCTCGAGCACGCCCACGGGCGGGGTTACGCCCATCGAGACCTAAAGCCGCTCAACATCATGCTGAGTCGGATGCGGGAACCGAAATTGACGGACTTCGGAATTTCACGGCATACGGAAGATCAGCGAAATGGGTACACGTTCGCCGGCATGGGAAGCGCCCCTTGGACGCCAGCCGAGCTGGATGATGGCGTCTTCAGTGAGCGCCGCGACCTCTATTCCTGGGCCGCGATTTGCGTAGCGTGTTTAACGGGGCGACTCGACTACAAGAGCGTCGCTGAACTGCGGGCAAAAGTGAAGGAGCTTGGACTTCTGGCGCCTCAGAGGCTGCTGGAGCAATGTATGTCGGACTCGCCTCTAGATCGCCCTGCATCCGCCTCCTTGCTGATTTGGAATCTGGACGACTACCACCGCGCAAGACTGGCTGACACAGATCGTGCTCGACTGGTTGGCATCGAGATGTCCGGCCAAGTCCATGAGAGGCTGCTGGACCTGCTGCCCCATGAGGCCGATGCCGATGCACGTGTGCGCCGACTACAGCAAGACTTTGCCGATCCCTGTGAGGTCTCCCTCCTGAACGAGGGAGACCTGGAATTCGCAGGACAAACTCTGGTAGTCCGTGCCAAGCGAGGATCGACCGACTCGCCTTGGCTGATAGTCAACGACATCCGCGCCGCATCATTAGTTGTCGCTGCAGCAGCAACTGCCCGCCTTACCGTGGAGTTTGTCGAGCGTCGCCCCGGCGTGCCCGTTAATCCGGAACTGCGCGCGAACATCAGCTTCATTGAGTCTTTCCTCCGCTCCACAGAGGTGAGGGCGAAGGAAGAGCAGCGCCGTCGCGACGAAGAGCGCTACCTGAACATGCTGCAGGATACGGTCACTGCTCGAATGCGCGCACTGCGCGACATGCCTGCGCTTGAATATGTGGATGGCAGATGGGATGGCGGCGAGTTCGTCGTGAACGTAGTTGGGGCGCATTCTTTGAAGCTAGGCGAAAAGCGCGTCGTTCGAACTGCCAAAGCGGTCTTGGTGCTGCAAGTCACGCGGGTGCAGTATGACCAGGCACACTTTCTCCTGATCGGCCAAAGAAGGCAGATCCCCTCAGAGGGCGTGCTTCGCGTGGACACCGGCGCACAGCGTCGTGCACTGGAGCGCCAGGAGGAGGCCGTGAAGGCCCTGCGGTCTGACACAGCGGTCATGCCAAACCTGCGTCAACTGCTGCTTCGCCCCGGCACCGCTGATGCTCCCGAGTCGGGCGGCCGCCCAAGCCCCGACGGGCTGAGCGAAGACAAGGTGAAGGTGCTCGACGCGGCATTGGGTATGCGTCAAATCATGGTCGTCGAGGGCCCCCCGGGCACTGGCAAAACGACGCTGATCACTGCAATCGTGAAGCAGTTTCTGCGCGAGCATCCTGGCAGCAGAGTGCTACTGGCAGCCCAAACGCACATCGCGATCGATCACGTCGTGAGCAAGCTTCTCAAGGACGAGAGTCTCGCAGATCGCATCGTGCGAGTGGCTCGAGCTGATGAAGAAAAGGTCGCTGATGATGTGCGCCCGGCACTGCTGGATCGATGCCTGGCGCGCTGGTGCCAGAACGCTGCCGAGCAGTCTCGAAAGTTCCTTGCCCAACGCGGCTTGGAAGTGGGCCTTAAAGCCCTGGACGTTGAACTCTCGATTCGCTTAGAAATGCTCCTTGCGGCCTGCAAGCGCCAGCAAGTCGTGGTGTCTTCACTTGAAGATGCTGGACAGCGCCTTGACGCAGCCGAGACGCGAGCCGTGATAGCTCCGGAGGCAGACGTCAGTGGGCTTGAAACTGCCACAGTCGAGACCCTCACGATGGCAGAGCTGGATCTAGAGCGAGATCAGCTAGGAGAGCACATAGCACGCCTGCGTGAAGAACTTCGTGCGTTGGGGCCTGACGGGCAATTATTAGCTGAAGTGCCCGAGAACGAGCAAGCGAGCTGGCTGGAAATGCTGGAACAGCGCGGCGAGGCATGGCCAGGTTTTCGCAAACAACTTGAGCTACAGGTCGCTTGGCTCGACGTGCTGGGGCAGTTGAGGCAGCTTGAGGAAGTTGTTTTACGCGGCGCCTCCGTGGTGGCCGGGACCTGTGTTGGCCTGGGAAGTAGCGAGGCGTTCTCCAAGACCCGATTCGACCTGTGCATCATTGATGAGGCGTCAAAGGCAACACCCACTGAGGCCTTGGTGCCCATAGTTCGAAGCGAGCAATGCCTGATCGTCGGTGATCCGAAGCAGTTGCCGCCCTTCGACGGGGATGCCGTGGAAGTGGATGGGTACGGCGCCGACGAAGCCAAAGAAACCCTGCTCGACTACCTAATCCCCCGTCTAACTCCAGCCTGCGTCGAACGATTGACTCACCAGCATCGAATGTGCGCAGGCATAGGCGGATTGATTAGCCGCTGCTTCTATTTCGGTACCTTAGAGAACAAGCGCCCAGATTCGGAACGCCCGGAGTGGCTGCGCAAGAAATTTTCGAAGCCGGTTGTTTGGATTGATACACCCAACTCACCACAACAGCGGCGCATCCACACGTATACGAATGCTGGAGAACAAGACGTTGTTCTAGCTCAGCTTAAAACGATCCAATACTGCGCCAGCCGCGCCCAACAGAAGGCCTCCGTTGCTGTGATTGCAGGGTACGCAGCTCAGGCTGACGCGCTCAATTCACGCATCCAGCGAGACTCTTTTGCTTCTTTGTCTATCGAGGTAGCTACCGTCGATTCTTTTCAGGGTAAGGAAGCGGATATCTGCATATTCTCGGTAACGCTGAGCAATTCGGCTGACTTCCTAGGCTTCCTTCGAAGCATGAAGCGGCTGAACGTCGCGCTTTCCCGCCCCAAAGACTTGTTGATCATCGTTGGAAACCAGACGTTCTGCTACCAAGCTACCGGTGAAAACCCGTTCGTCAAGGTCATCGACTACATTGAGGCCAATCCGGCTTCGTGCGAGACGCGTCGTGATAGCAACTGAAGCGATAAGACTGGCGGCGGCTCATCTCTCCGAAGGCGACGAGATTCCTTCGGCTGTGGCCCCCGCTGCCATCCCGGTTTTTATGGTTCGATTGACCGCAGTCTGTGTCGAGCGACGCGATCTGGGAGTGATTAGGGAGTTCGCGCTTCGGGCATTGGCCGTCGGCTTTGCGTCAGGTTCGGCGATGGCGGGATTTCTCGGCGTTAGTCAGCAAGAGATAGATTTAGAGTTGGAGTCCATGAAAGCCGAGCTCTTTATCAGCAGACAAGCATCGGGCGACTACCAGCTTCTGGAAAAGGGCCGGATGGCCATCAGCAACAGTGGCCTGCCGCGCGTCACCGATCGGGAGGCTGCATGCTATGTGAACGGCGTCACTCGACGGATCGAACAAGCAATCGGAGAACTGGCACCCAAACGGAGGCTGCCCGACGGGACAATCGTCCTTCCAGCCGTGCCAGCGCGACCGCCTCGCGTAGAAGAGCTTGACTTGGCCGGTGTGCGCGCAAACATGCTACTCGCAAAAAACTCGCTGCCCCGGCTCTTGGAAGTCTCCAGACTCGGGCGCGTAGTGCGAACCTCAAACCTCTTCGCCACTGGCCATCTTATGGTGCGTAGAGGCGCGCACGCGGTACCTATCATCTGCGTCGATGGCGCCGCCGACTCGGACCTCGCGCGCAGACTTGGAGGTCACCCTGCCCTTCAGGCGCTGAAGGGATGCATTGATAGGCAAGAGAAGCAGGTCCGTCGATTGTTGACACAGCTTTCGCCAAAGATGCGTGGTGCAACCCAGTTGCCGCCGGAGTCAGTCCGAAAGGCGATCGCAACCTACGTTGCGCATATCGATGCTGAGGGAGAGGAAAGGGCGAAGGCCAAGACGTCCTTTCTGTTTGCGGCCAAAGCCCTGACCCAAGTAACCCACTGGGCCACTGGCCTGGAGTTTGAGGTTCTCTTTGGCGCGGCGCTGATGTCCGCAAAAAGTCGGTTGCTGGTGGTTGCCCCGAGCGTCGTCGAGTTGACTGGGGCAAACCGGGCAGCTCTCTTCCAGGAAGCAGTTCGCAGTGGCGTCAAGGTCGAGCTTCACCTGCCGCCCTCCGAATCGCGAGTCCTCGATCGCCGCGAAGACCTGCGAGCTGGCCTAATGGGCGTTCAGATCGAGCAATTGAAGTCGGCTGCAGAGTGGTTTGGTTTCTGCTGCGACGACTCGTACACGGTCATCGGCGCGACACGACATGAGACAACCTCGATGGGGCGGTTCGACTATGTATTCGGGGCACTGATCGTCAACGAGCCCGAGAAACTGCTGCGCGAGATGGCTGTCAAATTTGGCGGCGTTGCTGTCACAGTCCGACAAAAGCGCAAGCTTGGGGGTGCGGATAAAAACTTGGACTGGTTTTATGCCGCAAGTCCAAGACTCACCCGGTATTCGATCGGGCTGAGGGC